>JAZUCY010000045.1:0-2037 GCA_045639365.1 Paludibacteraceae bacterium | reverse complement strand
CTGGAGCCAATGGAACTACGAATCCCTCTGGAGCACCTTTACCTTTACCCATACGAACATCCAATGGTTTCTTGGTAATTGGTTTATCAGGGAAAACGCGGATCCATACATGTCCTTGACGTTGCATATAACGTGTTACTGCGATACGGGCTGCCTCGATTTGACGACCTGTCAACCAGATGGTACCAAGGCTCTTGATACCGAATGAGCCAAATGCGAGCTCAGTACCACGCTGTGCATTGCCTTTGATGCGGCCTTTTTGGCAGCGGCGGAATTTAGTTTTCTTTGGTTGTAACATAACTGTTTAATCTACAAATCGGTTTAACATTATTGTTTTTTGTTTCTGCGGAAACCACCACGACGGTCATCACGACGGCGATCGCCACCACGACCATTCTCTTGCTTTTGTGTGAAGTTAGGAGCAAGATCTTTCTTGCCATATACTTCACCACGGCAGATCCAAACCTTTACACCGATCATACCTACTTTGGTGAGAGCACCAGCGTGGCAATAATCGATATCAGCGCGGAGAGTGTGCAATGGGGTACGACCCTCTTTGTACATTTCGCTACGAGCCATCTCGGCACCATTCAAACGGCCGCTGAGTTGGATTTTGATACCCTCAGCACCCATGCGCATGGTAGAAGCGATAGCCATTTTCACTGCGCGACGGTATGCAATTTTACCTTCGAGTTGGCGTGCGATCTTGGTAGCTACAATGGTAGCGTCAAGTTCAGGACGTTTAACTTCGAAGATGTTGATTTGCACATCTTTCTTGGTGATTTTCTTCAGTTCCTCTTTCAATTTGTCAACCTCTTGTCCACCTTTACCGATAATAAAACCAGGGCGAGCAGTGCAGACAGTTACAGTCACAAGTTTCAGAGTACGCTCGATAACGATACGAGAAATACTAGCCTCAGCCAAGCGGGCATTCAGGTACTTGCGGATTTTGGTATCCTCAAGGATAGTATCTCCGTAGTTCTTACCGCCAAACCAGTTGGAATCCCAACCACGTACAATACCGAGGCGGTTACTAATTGGATTAATTTTCTGTCCCATTTCGTTAATTACTTAGCTTCGTTAGTATTCTTAGTATCTACAAAAATAGTAACATGGTTAGAGCGTTTGCGGATACGATAACCGCGACCTTGAGGAGCGGTCAACAGACGTTTGAGCATCATACCGCCATCTACCATGATTTGACTTACATACAGAGTCTCAGAGTCTGCTTTTTTGCCGGTTTTGTTTTCCCAGTTAGCGATAGCAGATTTCAAGAGTTTCTCGAGAGCGCGTGAAGCCTCTTTAGTAGAGAAATGCAACGCACCCAGTGCACGGTTCACTTCCATACCACGAATCATATCTGCAACAAGGCGCATTTTGCGTGGAGATGTAGGAACGTTGTTGAGCTTAGCAAAGTATTGACCCTTGCGAGCCTCTTTCATTGCCTCAGCTGTATTATGTTTTCTAGCACCCATTTTGAATTCTAAAATTTAATTTGTTGTGAATGACTCATGGATTAACGGTTACCCGAGTGACCACGGAATGAGCGAGTAGGAGCAAACTCACCGAGTTTGTGACCTACCATGTTCTCAGTTACGTACACAGGGATAAACTTGTTTCCATTATGAACTGCGATAGTGTGACCTACAAAATCAGGAGAAATCATAGATGCACGGCTCCAAGTCTTGACAACTTCTTTTTTGCCAGACTCATTCATAGCCAACACCTTATTCTCCAACTTAACGTTGATAAATGGTCCTTTTTTCAATGAACGACTCATAAAATTTCTCTTAATTTAATAGGTTATTTCTTTCTTCTTTCGATAATGTATTGGTTGCTCAAGTTCTTTGGAGCGCGTGTCTTGTAGCCCTTAGCTAACAAGCCCTTGCGTGAACGTGGGTGTCCACCTGATGCGCGACCTTCACCACCACCCATTGGGTGATCTACTGGGTTCATTGCCACACCACGGTTACGTGGACGACGTCCTAACCAACGGCTGCGACCAGCCTTACCACTTTTCTCCAATGCGTGGTCACT
>JAZUCY010000044.1:0-23742 GCA_045639365.1 Paludibacteraceae bacterium | reverse complement strand
TATTAGATTAAGGTAAAACAGTGGTCAGTCTGCCGGGAAACTACACGACAGTAACGAGGTGGTAACGGGGTGGTAACGGTTACGATGGCTGGAGAGGTAAAGGAAACATAGAAAAAGGCATAGAAAATAGATAAAAAAGAGTGTGTCTGCATTTTACACACTCTCGTTGTTTTTATTACTGATTGAATGATTGTCCCATAAGAGTATATGTCTGTCCGATGCGAAGAATGAAGATTTGTCCATTGTGGAAAATCATTTAGCATTTGTTCATGACTGATTGGCAATTGATATTTGGTAGGTCTGTTTTGTTCTTAGAGAAACGAGCATTTACAAGGCAAAATGCCGCAAGAAAAATAGATTTCTTCATGTGAGTTTGTTGTTTAAATGGTATTTAGGATAAGTACAGTAAAAGAGTTCAAAGTAGGCTTAAGGTAGCGGAAAAGTGTCGGTATTTCATCGGTAAAGGTAGCGCAAAGGTAGCCTAAGGGTAGCGCAAGGGTAGCTGAATCACTAACTTAAAGTACGAACTCTAAGTAATAAGTGATGATTAAGGGGGATTGGGAGAAAGGAATCTGCCATTATGGCAGTGATGAGGATTGTGGCACGAATTTTGAAACAATGTATTACAAAGTAATAAATTTAGAATTATGGTAAAGAATAAAGATAAAAAGAACGTAGAGCAACCTATTGAAAATCAGGTTGAAAAAGAAGTTATTGAGACTGTAAATGGCGCAGAGATGCAAAATAACGAAGAAACTGTGGCAACAGAAGAGGTCTCTGAGGCAGAACAACTCCAAGCCAAAGTGGCAGAATTAGAAGCACGCGTGGCAGAATTGGAAGACCTTAAACTGCGCCAAATGGCAGAGTTTGATAACTTCCGCCGTCGTACCAACAAAGAGAAACTTGAACTCATGACAACTGCGGGCGAGCGCATCTTCTCTGATATGCTGCCTTTGGTGGACGACTTTGAGCGTGCCAAAGTGGCTATGGCAAAAAGCGATGATATTGAAGCTGTACGCGAGGGTATAGACTTGATTTATAACAAGTTTATCAACTTCTTGGCAGCAAACAATGTCAAAGCTATTGATACTACTGATGCTGATTTCAACACCGATTTGCATGAGGCGATTACTACTTTTGCTGCTGGAGAAGACAAGAAAGGCAAAGTAATCGATTGTACACAAAAGGGTTATACCTTGGGTGAGAAAGTAATTCGCTTCTCGAAGGTCGTTGTGGGCGAGTAAAGAAACCTCCTGCTCGCAAAGCTCGCGAAATCTAAACAATCCAAACTAAAGACAAAGAGTATTTGTTAATAAGGAAGACAACATAAACAACGTTGCGCGGCAATCAACTCTCTGCCGCGCTTGAGGAAAATAGTTTAGATAGTTGGGATTTCTGCCTGGAGGGCAAGGAGAAAATGAAATATAATTATGGCAGAGAAAAGAGATTATTATGAGGTGTTGGGCGTGGGTAAGACCGCGACAGCAGACGAGATAAAAAAGGCGTACCGCAAGAAAGCGGTACAATATCACCCTGACAAGAACCCTGGTGATAAGGCTGCAGAAGAGAAATTCAAAGAAGCAGCAGAGGCATACGAGGTGTTGTCTGATCCACAGAAACGCCAACGCTATGATCAGTTTGGTCACGCAGGTATGGGTGGCGCAAGCGGATTCGGTGGCGGTGGAATGAACATGGAAGATATCTTCTCGCAGTTTGGTGACTTATTCTCTGAATGGGGCATGGGCGGTGGAGGATTCTCCAGCTTCTTTGGTGGTGGTAGTCGCAGTGGCGGTCAGAGAGTTCGTCGCGGTAGCGACTTGCGTGTCCGCGTTCGTGTTACCTTAGAGGAGATAGCCACTGGTGTAGATAAAAAGATTAAGGTAAAGAAATTAGTAAGTTGCAAGACTTGTAATGGTTCGGGTAGTGCTGATGGCAATGTAGAGACTTGTCCTACATGTAATGGTACAGGTCGCGTAGTGAGTGCGCAACGCAGTATCTTCGGTATGATGCAGGTGCAAAACGAGTGTCCTACCTGCCATGGCGAGGGAAAAATCATCAAGAACAAGTGTTCGCATTGCCAAGGCGAAGGTGTGGTGCGCGAGGAGGAGATAATTGAGCTTCATATCCCTGCTGGTGTAGCTGGCGGTATGCAGATCCCAGTGCAAGGCAAAGGCAATGCGGCTCCTCATGGCGGAGTGAATGGCGATTTGTTGGTGCTTATTGAGGAAGAGGAGCACAAGGACTTCTTGCGTGACGGTAGCGATTTGGTATATAACTTATTATTGGATATGCCTACTGCTATTTTGGGTGGACAAGTGCAGATACCTACTTTGCAAGGCGAAGCGAAGATCACGATTAGCCCAGGTACACAGCCTGGCAAAGTATTGAGAATGAGAGGTAAAGGACTTCCAATGATAGACCAGTATGCACGTCAGTATGGTACAGGCGATATGCTCATTAATGTAGGAGTCTATATCCCAGAGCACCTTAGTAAGGAGGAGAAGAAAGTAATTGAGCAGTTGCAGAAGAGTGATAATGTGCGCCCAGGCAGCAGCGATAAGAAGAATTTCTTTAAGAATCTGTTTGGATAGACTGCTGCGCCGTTAGAAGTTAGATTATGAGAAAGACTATTTTATTGATAATGAGTGTTTGCCTCAGTACGCTGATGCGTGCTGAGGTTTTTCCATATTTTGGAATAGATAGCGTAGGTAGCGATTTCTTTCGAGAGTGGTATGTAACCAACGATTTGGTGCATTATTTAGACAATGGTTCGGATAATGTATTTTATGAAGCAGAAACCACTGGCGAGTGGAATATGCCAGACCAAAAGTTGTTTTCTATCGCAGGTAATCCCTACAAGTGGAATAAGTATTACCTCAACGGTTTCCGCATAGATAATCGTTTTCAGGTGGGCAGTATGCTCTATCATGCCGACATGAATGACCATACATTGTTGGTGGATTATCACAACGGAACAATATCATTGCACACGGACGAGGCACGCAGAAACATAGGGCAACTGACTTATAATCTTGGTCGTGTGGGCAATGAAGTGTCTGCGGGAACAAAGTGGTTAATCAACCTCTTTCACAAGTCTGCATCTGAACGCAATATGCCTGGCAATGACCTTACTCGTCGTGCCTTTATGCGCGGAGCAGGCGAATTGGAAGCTGGATATGGCATTTCAGTTTTTGGCAAGCAATACTATCAACACCTATATGCCAACACAGGTGCCCGCAGTGTAGTGTATTTTGACCAAAAAGGTACCGCAGGTATGTATGATGCAGGATTCTATCAAGTGCAAGTGGATGGCGAACTGCCATTGCCAAAGAACAATGCCGTTGATCATATCTATTATCTGTTTAGTGCTAATTCGCGAGAAGACTGGGGATCTGAATTTGTTTACAACGACAACGAAGTAGCTCATTTGGAGGCATATAGTCTGTCGCTCTATGGCAAGAAAAATTTTGATGAGCGTGGCAGACTGACCACAGGTTTGACATGGGGATTATCGGATATAGCTAAACAAGACCCATCATTTTCACGCAATATAGTGGATCAAGATGGCGAAGGCTTTGAACCATATTACGCTGATGGCGCATTGAATGAGCTAAGTTGGGCGGTGAATTACGAATATGACATCTTACCATGGCTGCAACTAAAGGCGGAAGCATATAACTCGCTATTGCATTGGTCGCCTTCGACAACGCATTGGAGTACAAGTACATACTATCAACGCTATAATGACTCTTTGCCTACTCAACTACATACATATCAATGGGAATCGCAAGCGTTTAGTAGTGGATTGCTGGAGAATGCAGTAACAATAGAAGCAAAGAAATGGCTAAAACCATGGTTGCAGGTACAAGGATTGGCGGGTGTATCGCTCGACGGAATACTACTGGGTGGCGGAAAAAGTATTGTTTCGCCGAATTGGCTTATGCAAGCTGCCGTGTATATGAAGCCTAAAAAGTGGTTTGAAATGACCATTTCGCTGAGCAAACACCGCTCAACATACACGTGGGACGATATACGATTTATGTCAGATGACTATATGAATGCACAAGTCAAGTATAGCCAAACAGGTGAACTGTTCTCAACCACAGGCGGACGATATCACCATTGGGAGAAATACCTACGCCAACCATCGTATGTGGTATTGGACTTGCCATTCAAGTTTACGATGGGACGCCACGAGATTAGTTTGTTGCAGAGTCTGCGTTTCTACTATGACCTATGGATGACCCAATACGACCAAGCACCTGATGCCTACGGGTTCTACCAAGAACATACGACAACGGTTAGCAATAAGCATGAAAAGTGGCAAGTGACTAATCCTATCTTCTTTGAGAACGCAGGCGAGAAGCATTATGTGGTAGGGTATGAGAATAAAGAATTGCTTGGCGGTAACTTCTTCACGAATAAACCCTTGTATCTGTCGAACGTGGTAAAGTATGCGTATAATGGCAAAAAAGTATTTTTCAGTTTGAGTTGGCAGTCGTATCTGATGAGCGGTCTGTCGGCATTGGGAAATGGCGTGCAGAGCAATACTATAGGCATATTGTCGGAATCAACGGCAAATCCGAATACTTATCTCAATGAGAGCAATACAGATGGTGCATATCGCTCATCAGGAAGAGTAGATCAGGACCGTTCGTTCATAGCGCGTATTCAGTTAGGCTACAACATCACGCCTAACTGGGGAATTCATTTGAACGGAAAATTCAAAGACGGAACACCTATTACCAACTTCCGCACCTTGGCTCATACCGATGCCCAAGGCAATACTCAGTTAGCCGTTTGGAACGCAGACACCAAAGGTATCAACCTATCGGCATATCATTTTGGCAAGCGAAAAGATGCTTTCTTTAATATCGACATTCGCTTGCGCTACCGCGGACATATCTGTCAAGTTCCTTTAGAGGCAGAGGTGATGTGCTACAATATCTATGATTTTGGTACAGAGTTGTTTGAATTTAACTTTGACGAAGATATGGGCGCAGGACGTCGTGCAATGGTACTGAATATCCCTCGCGGAATGATGTTTACTCTACGTGTTGGACTGAGTCGCTAATAGGAGCATTGCTTGGAAGGAGATAGCCCAATACTGCCATTATTGCAACAAACACTATTCCTTCCAACCCTCCTAACAGCATATCAGTCATCATGGAACACATACTGATTCCAGTAGCACATAACACCCAATAACGCTGTGTTCCAGTGAAAAAGAATGGTATTCCAATCCAAAAGATTATAAACAATATAGCCGCAACTATACCCAAATCCATACAGACACCAAGATATTGGCAATGAGGTGAAAACTGACGACTAGCATATTGCTTCCAGTCGTTTTCTTGATAACATTTAACCAAATACTTCGTGGCATTACCAGCACCCAACCCATAGAGAATATAGTCATCACGCTGTTCTAATGCTGTATGCCAGATAGCAAATCGAGGTTCAAAAGCTGGCTTTTCTATTCGTTCTTCATTCACACTAATCAATTCAGATACACTATGTCCTGCATTACGAGGATGTAGAAGCATGCCACCAACAGATCCTAATAGTATCACAACTATTGCTAATCCAACTCCTGTGTACTTGACCCAAGCTTTCTGCTTACGAAGTATAAACCAACAACAAGTAACAGTAGCAACCACAACTACATTAACCATCGCCATACGCGAACCTGTCATATAAATAGCGCAAAGCAATATTGCAGCAGCTACAATCGTGCGTAGTTTACCTATTTTGGAATGCAAAATAACAAGACAAGGAATGAGCATACACAACAAGTTGGTAAAATGCATACGGTGTTTGATATTGAGCAGTAAGTCATTTATATTCAACCAATCAATATGTACTATTTTGTCTGTAGCATGTTTATTAAGCGCATAATGGAAATTAATAACCCAATAATGTGTAAACATATAGACACCTATAGAAATCAAACCGCTGATTAACAAAATCTTAATGCACTTACGCCAATCATAATACTCATTACATCCAAAAAGACAAATAAAAGGAATCGTAAGCATACTAGCGTAACGAACAATAGTATTAAGCGCTATTTGTGTGTGAGCAGCCCAAAAAAGAGAAAGGATATTCCATATCATCCAAAGCAAAATTCCACCACTCAAATAAACCATCCCAGAATGTCTCTTTAGAGGTGTTCTAGCTATATAACGAAATTCTAACAACCATGTAACAATCCACACATACCAACAAAATTGAATAAAAGGTAATGGATATGGAAGTGATGCTAACAACATCAGAAACGCACCAAAATTTATTTTTGAAATGATTTTCTTATACTTTTCCATAACAATTTAATTGATCGAAATATGATATTTTAAAATCATTTGATAACAATGTTCCGTGTCAAATCCTCTAACTTTCGCATACTCTTCAGCCAGCCAACGGCAATCTACGTTGGAGAGATGTAAACGACTGGTTTGCTTACAGCCCTGTTTAATTGAAATATGAGTATAATGGCGCATACGATTCAAATCTACTATTTGCACGCGACTACCATCTTCATTTACTAACAGATTTCCACCCGAAAAATCCAACGAATAGCAACCTTTCTCATGCATATTTGCCATAAATCGTCCTATACCTCGCACTACTTGTTCACGATTGGCGTAGTGTGGATTTTTGGCTACGACACGCCATGTAAGCGGCAAATCTGATATTTGGCAAGCATAATAACTATCGCACAACATGCCGCATTGACGATATTCTTGATAGGCTAATGGAGCTGGCGTTAAATCTCCAAGCAATTGGGCATTTTGATAACTTCGTTTCGCTTTACTAGCACGCAACAAACCATAAATAAGACTATTGGGGAAACGGGGGGTGTGGAATGATTTCACCACGATATTTTCACCTATTATCTTCAGTTGATTACGTCCATCATAGATTATTTGATCCGACTCACGAAAAGCAGTTCTTAGATTTGCCAATAGGTATTGTTGCTGTAATTGTTGATTAGTAGGAACATAGTCTCGCCAATCTTTTCCTTGTTCGTGGCTAAACGAGCCACATCCTTCTGCTTTTGCTTTTTTACGAGTGAGATAACGTTTCTGCATTTGTTGTGGGCTACGGTATTGATAATGATCTACAGGTATTGTCTGATGATAAACCAGTCCCCATGGATGTGGATAACGCCAGCGTTTCAACCAACACAACATTGCCGAATGGCGCATAAATCGACGTTCCTTGCGGCGTACAGGTAAAGCATGAGTGAACAATGATTTATCTTGCTCAAAATTACCTGAGAACTCGTACTCCAACAAATCCTCATGTGTCAACACATAGTCGGTACTTTCCTTTTTGACTGTTCGGTAGCGTTTGGGTACATTAGCTAGAAACGCCCTTACATCACTAGGATAAAACTCATCTGCATCCAATCGTACATTCCACCAATCATTACAAGTCATTTCATGACGAAAAGCCTTGAATGCTTTAGAACGCAGTCCAATATGAAATGGACCATCATAGCGCAGCCAAGGAATAGTCTGTGGATATTCATTAGATAATTGTTGTATAGTCTCCCACGTGCCGTCTGTAGAACCATTGTCAATGACAATAATCTTATCGCTCCATCGGCATGCATCTTTCAGTGAAGCAGCAATCACATCCACTTCGTTCTTGACAACCAGAAGGCTATATATTTTAAATTTTATCTTTCGCATAAAACAGTTTTCGCCAATAATAACGAAGGGGGTTGGTATATTTTAGTTGTTTCCAAGGGCGACTAGAGTGTGGATAATGACGAACCGGACTATCAGTAAGCAATATGTTCGCAAATCCCATCTCGCGCGAGAGTCGTGTAATGGTCACATCAAACCAGTCTTTCTCTGGATTGAGTTGTGCAAAGTCCACGTGTTGAAGCATATCCACCGTCATAAGTGTGCAGCAGAACGATAGTCTTTTGCGTGTTTCTATCGCGCCAATGCTATATTTCTGTGCATATTCATACGGAAAATTCACATTTCCATTATCGTCCTGTGTCACAGCAGCCACCATACCCACATTCTTTTGTTGTGCAATCTTCACCATTCGGGCAATACTACTATCCGTTACAAGTACATCACTCTCTACTATAATCAAATGATGGTTATTGTCGAGAGCACGTTGACGCATCATGCGTAATAACAGCAAATAGTTGGGAGATGGATGATTCGTGAGTGTGGCTACATCTATACATTCAAAGCATAGTTCTTTTGCCAAGGAATGAAGCAGCTGCGTATTTTCCGCTGTAGAATTGTCATTCCAAATCGTTACTGGTTGCCCTTTTAATGCACGCAACGCGCGCTCCGCTATTTGGAACGAGTCTTTGATAGGAACTATGATATGATAATTATTATTCTGCATCTATTTTTATCCAATTATTGGGTATAATATCGGGTCTTTCTCTATATCTGAACCAAGTGCTTGGCGCGAGTGTGATTGTATTTTCGTGCTGTCCCAACCACGCACCCCACCAAGAAAAACTACTATTAGCTATCACGTGGTGACGGCAGAGACTCATCAGTTGCATGTCTATGTAAGCATCAGCTCCCTCATGTCCACTCACAAATATTGTGCCTTTAGGAAATATGTTTTGCTCTTGTCCCCATGTCGGGTCATCGGAAAACACATAAAAAACAGGAGAATCCACATGCGCTTGTATATACGCTACTGCACGACGATAGTATTCAGCAGTACATACTTCATAATCTGCTCTGCGACGCTCTTTGATATAATCTCCCCGTCGAATATGTACACTAACGCTCTTTTCCTTTGTGAGTTTATTTGCCAAAGCCATATCAATCGCATTAAGAGGTTGACGGAAAGTAAAGTCCATTCGCACTTGGTTAGCAACCTTAGCAAAATATTTCTCTGTTTGCCAATAGCCTTGTAGATAGCAGTTGTCGCAATGAAGCAAGTCTGGACACCACCCGTGCGATGGATTAGGTTCTATAACTAACTGCCCATGGGTTTTGCGTTTCCAACCTATTGTATGACGAAATACAGAAAACCAATCTTTCCCTACGTCTGCCATTCTATTTCGTTCATCAATTGTTGCGTGAACGGGTTCTACTGCAAAGATTCGCTCCAATTCATACCCATTGTGCGAAGGACGATGACGGTAGATAGACGCATCTATTTTGGTGTTGGACTGATTCTGTTTTAATGCTACATAAAATGCATATTGAAACATCTGATTCCCTAAGCCTGAGTGTATTTGTACAATATTCATATTTAATAGCTATGTATGATTCCTTGTTTGCTGATGGTTATCATTGCGCCAAAGCGATTTCCGTATTGTGTACCAATATCCGCTGCCAATCGCAGCCCAAAATCTAATCCCCAAGCCTCTTTTACATGCTTTTTCACATCAAGCATGCATGCCGTATTGGTTGAAAAGTTAGGATTATTGTATGTCCCCCAATTGCGAGCATGTGAAATCTTAACTTGATAGTTAAAACCATAAATGTCACCAGTTGCTCCTGCAAAATACACACGAACCCGATTGTTATCTGGGGTCATCATCGCATTGCCTATTGTGTGACCAAAATGCGTCCAGCCTTGCTTATAACTACTATTGTTGTAGTAGTTGCTTCTTCCACCATACACTTGCCCATCTCGATCATGCCAAGGACCATCTTGTCGCGTGGTGTTAAGGAATTCAAATGTTACTGCATTGATAAAGGGCCATTCGTTTTGCTGTAATGCAACACCCCATAATCCATCTTCTTGATTGGTGCGTCCAATAAAATTGGCACTCTTATCTTCAAATATCGTTTGCCAGTATGCTGTGATATTCCAATTTGTCCATTTGGCAGTAAGAGATAATTCTTGCACACCAATATGGTTACCCTCTGCATTCAGTTGGTCACTTAGATTATTTCCTCCGCCTTGAGCTAGTACGATATGCTTGTATGTATCCCATGAAGTGGAAAATTTGCCATAATGTGGAGATATTCCTCCCCATTGCCCTACATGATGCAATTCATAAGCTATGTTTATAGGTAGTTCTCCGCCTGCACGTAAACCTATGAATTTATAGTGCAATAGTGCGTTAGTGGTATGAATGGTAGTATCCAAACAACTATTATCCACAAACCATCCGTGTGTCAAACCACCTTTCACCTCCAAATAACCATATAATCCAGGGAATGGGATATACTCATCTATTCCTATGCTAACGCGCGGTATAGGATAGGCATTTCCTGAAAAAAGTAAGCCCCCTGTTGTTAATTGAGGATTTTGCGAGCCAACTATCAGTGGTTTGATACCTGCCGTAATATCTACGATGTATAGGCGCGCATGCGCATAAAGCGAACGAAAATATCCTGTAGTGCGTTGTGTGTCAAACCGCCCTGTCAAGACTACACCAAAGTCATAATCGTACCATCTACATGGACGTGTAGTTTTTTTATAAACAGCCGCAGTTATATTTCCACTATAGGGTGCAGCACTGATATTGCCATGCTCCAAGGCTTGCAACCAAAACGGAGCATCTCCTATAGAAGCCACTGCCGATAACTCTGCCGCATAATAGATTGTATCACCACTATTATCTGGATTATGCATCGCAACTGGCCACCAGTCCGCAGCAGACAAACGGATACCTATCAATAGACAAGTTACTAATATAATGATACTTTTATTCCTCAAGGCAATACCATTTTTGATGCAATATACTTTTATCATTCTCTCCCAAACCAAAATAGAGTCTATTTCCCACACCTGCAGCAACACCATTTTCCGTCACACCACAAGGTATTGCTCCGCATATAGTCCATTGATCATCAGATGGTGTATAACGCAAAATATCTGCAAAATGATATCCATCTGTGAGTGAGTCACCATAGTGCCAACCACCTAATACCCAAACAGCACGTTCAGTTGCTGCACAGGCTGCATTATGACGACCTGCACCTGGTAACGAACTACGCCGCTCCCAATGTTGATCTTCTGGAAAGAACTCCCACCAATCTGTTCTGCTACGGGTTAGAAAGCCTGTGCCTTGAAAAAATCGTCCATCTACCTTTGCTGCTACAGGTGCCATCAAACGGGCTGGCCATGTCTTATGACAAGGTATTGATTCCCATGCGTCATCTACAATAGAATATCTCCATAGTTCATTGCCAAAACCATTGAATCCAAATCCTACCCACACATAGTCTTCATCAGCAAAAGCCACAGCAGAAACTGTTTTGTCAGAAGGAAAATCTGCTAACCGTTTCCATATACGCTCCTTCGGTTCAAATCGCCACCAATCACGCAGATAAGCATTGTCACTATATATTCCACCACCTGCATATCCCAATCCCACATACGCCGCAGTAGCATTGTCACACGCAACACCATGTACTCGAGCTTGTAAAGGAGTAGCAATATTGTTTATCCATTGATCGTTAGATGGTATATACAACATCATTGTGTTGCTATACTTCCCATTTTCGACTCGCCCTCCAATAATATACACAGTATCATTCAATGCAAAGCAAGTAGCGCAAGCTCTTCCCTCAGGTGGCATCGCGCACACACCAATGGGCAACACATCCTCTGGGACATGCCTACATCCAACAACTAATAATAGTGCTAACAACCATATAATGCGCACGTTTCTCACTTACTCTTCAACGCGGTTTTTCTTTTTCAACTCGAAATCACGACCGAGGTAGTTCTTTCTCACTACTGGGTTGGCTGCCAGTTCTTCGGGGGTGCCGTGGAAGAGGATTTTGCCTTCGAAGAGGAGGTACGCGCGGTCGGTGATCATCAGCGTCTCATCCACATTGTGGTCGGTGATGAGGATGCCGATATTCTTATCCTTCAGTCGCCATACCACGTCCTGAATCTCTTGCACAGCAATAGGGTCCACACCTGCAAATGGCTCGTCGAGCATCACGAATTTGGGTTCGATAGCCAAGCAGCGCGCAATCTCTGTACGGCGACGCTCGCCTCCTGACAAACGGTCGCCAATATTCTGGCGGACATGTCCAAGATTGAACTCCTTGATTAGCTGCTCCAGTTTCTCCTGTTGGTACTCTTTGGTAAAATTGGTCATCTCCAACACCGAACGGATATTGTCTTCCACCGTCATTTTGCGGAACACACTTGCCTCTTGAGGTAGATAGCCAATACCCAATTTAGCTCGCTGATACATAGGCATATTGGAAATATCCAAATCGTTCAAGAAGATTTTTCCGCTATTGGGGAGTACCAATCCTGTTGTCATGTAGAAAGTGGTCGTTTTACCTGCTCCGTTAGGACCCAATAGACCCACAATCTCACCTTGCTTCAGGTAGATACTCACATCATTCACCACTGTACGCTTGCCGTACTTCTTATACAAATGTTCAGTTCTTAGTTTATCCATAAGGCTACAGGGCAATGGTCTGAATGTACCACCTCGTTCAATATTTTCGCATTCTGAACGCGCTCTTTCATAGGCTCACTCACCCAATGATAATCAATGCGCCAACCTACGTTTCTTGCTCGTGAAGCAGCGCGGAAACTCCACCAACTATATTTCTCTCCACTTAGGTCAAACATACGGAAGGTATCCACCATACCGCTTGCTTCCCAACTATCTAACCATGCGCGTTCTTCGGGCAAGAAACCACTCACGCCTACCTGTCTTTCTGGGTGATTGATGTCTATGGGCTTGTGTGCTATATTGTAGTCTCCACAAACAACGATGTTTGGACGTTCTTTGCGCAATTCGTTAATCCATACAATGAAGTCCGCCAAGAACTCCATTTTATATTCGTACTTTGGTCCTTCGGCCTCGCCCGACGGGATATAGACGCATATAACCGTCACGTCGCCATAGTCGGCACGAATGACACGACCTTGGCAGTCGTATTTGGGATTACCCATGCCGACAACTACGCGGTCGGGCTGAATGCGCGTGAAGATGGCAACGCCTGAGTAACCCTTCTTCTCAGCTGAGTGGATATAGCTCTGATAACCTAACTCTTGCATGGTCATCACATCTATCTGATCGGGCTGCGCTTTACTTTCTTGGATGCAAAACACATCGGGCCGCTCTACAGCAAGCCATTCAAACAACCCCTTGCTGATGGCGCTGCGGATACCATTGAGGTTATAGGAAATGATTTTCATTATCGCACAATCTTATAACTACCAGTTGTATTTACCACGATATAGGTGCCATTGGGCAATGCCTCGATGTCGGTGGTGGATTGTTTTTGTCCGAGCACGTTGTAAATAGCCAAAATGGTATTTTGGTTTTCGATATTATCGATGTCTGTTTCTATAGCTCCGCCTTTGTACTTGAAAGCAATTACACCATTTTCTTCGGTGATTTCCTCAATAGCATGGTCGGAGATTAGGGTATAAGCAGTAGCTCCAGCAGGGAAGAGGTCTTTGGCTTTTCCCATGTAACCATTACTTGGTCTAGCATCATCATAATCAGGTGCCTTTCCGTCTGCCTCTATCAAGTCCACACCCATACTATTATCCTTATTATTGACGGTATTTTGATACCATTTATTATAGCTGTATTGTATCTTTGTTAGCATCATACCATGACCAGGCAGATGTTCATCCCAACCTTCTTGTTGGCGGTTTTCTACCAAATAGAATGTAGTAGGATTGGGGTCGTTACCAATCAAGTTGTGTTGATCTGTTGAAGATATTAGCAATGCCTCATTGTTGTGTTGAAGATCATTCAATACCACATTTTCAGGATCTACAATCAATCTTGGTTGCAACCATCCTAAAAAGAATCGCTCATATGCAGAGAAGGTTGGAGGTGTGTTACCATCATTGTTGTATGGTCCATGATCCATGACAGACCACTCGCCAAACGTTTTTTTGCCATGTGGTTGATATAGATTGGTATCGTACAAGTCAGGTAAACCCAATACATGGCTAAACTCGTGGCAGAATGTTCCAATGCCCGTGTGCGTCTTAGAATAATTATCCAACTCATTGCCGCAGGCATACAAGTCAACGGTTTTACCATCTACTGTGCATTTTGTGCCAGCTGATAACAAATTCCATGAGTGTGGCCAAATTGTGTTTGCCTCAGCGCCATCTGCTTCGCCATAACCAGCATAGACTACAAACACAAAATCTACGTATCCGTCGTTATCGTTGTCATATTGAGTAAAATCCACGTCAAATTCTGTATCTGCTAACTTGCATGCCTCGCTAACCATTTTGTCTGGATACATGTCATTACCATAGCTATCATTTTTTCCGTAATACGACATGTTGTTGTTAACGGTCACTGGACCAATTATATCAAATTGTGGATTATATTGTCCAAAGGAAGCATCTTGAAAATACTGGCGAGCCGAGCCTTGTGAGGTGATATTATATGTCTTTTTTTTGTAGGTGTATGAATAGTTGCGGGTATAGTTTGTTCCTATCAACATACTATCCATTTCTTCTTTGCTAGTTTCGAATGCCAAATCCTTAAAGTTCACCAAGATCACCAATCCGCGAGGAGCAATATTCAGCGGAGTGGCTCTATATGTGATATGTTTTGGAGAAGCCATGCGTCGTGCTTGTATTTCTTCTGCGTTTAACGCTTCCACTTTACGATAAAAACCATCTTTATCCAAACTAATCCACTCTCCTTTTTCGTTCGTTGTCCAGTGGAAATGTTCATCGCCGTGTTGATAGACAGTCAGTTCACTACCGTCTGGCTGTGTAATGATGATTCCTCCACGACGAGCTGGTACTGCCCATACGGCAGTTGTTATTGCACAAATAAGTGCTAAAATACTTAATCTTTTCATATAATTCTTACCTTTTAATCCTTGCCTTTACACTTTACACCTTACACTAAAATCACTTTTGCAATTTCTTTACTTTCCTACATGTCGCCACAATTCTCCCATCTTTCTTTTTTTTAGCATAGCAGATATATCCTTTTTTGTTTTCTTTTACTAATGTTTTTCCATCTTCCAATGTCATCCAATGTTTACGTTCATCGCCATGTAAACGTACATACACCGTATCTCCATTAGGTTGCACACGCTCTATCACTCCTGGACGAGCAGGCACACGTGCTGGTTTCTGATGTGCTGAAACAGTCACAGAAATCAGCAACAAGAGTATATAAATCAATCTTTTATCCATTTGCCATTTTCACTTTCTTAAATAAGTCGCTTGCGAATACGAAGTCATTGAGTGCCTCGTTGTCTGCATGAAAAATCTCGTGCCTACTACCCTGCCACTCTTTGACACCATTGCGCAGGAAGACAATGTTGTCACCGATCTCCATGATGGAGTTCATATCGTGGCTATTTACGATGGTACAAATACCATATTCTTGCGTAATATCCTGAATCAGTTTATCAATCACAAGGCTCGTTTTAGGGTCAAGTCCCGAGTTTGGTTCGTCGCAGAAGAGGTAACGAGGGTTGAGGGCAATGGCCCTAGCTATTGCCACACGTTTTTGCATACCACCACTAATCTCGCTTGGCATTAGGCTAAAAGCTCTCTCTGGCATGTTCACACGTTCCAAGCAGAATTGTGCACGAGCTACCATTTCTCCGTGTGTCATGTCTGAGAACATTTCCAGCGGATACATCACATTCTCCTGTACAGTCATGCTGTCGAAGAGTGCTGAGCCTTGGAATAACATACCCACCTCGCGGTGCAACATGCGTACCTCCTTCTCGCTCATGGCTGCCAGATTCTGCTGTCCGTTGCGGGTGTCAAAGATAATCTCTCCACCATTGATTTGGTGAAGTCCAATCATCGATTTCATCAATACGGTTTTACCCGAGCCAGATTGACCAATGATCATATTTACCTTGCCGTCCTCAAAGTCCGCAGAAATATGGTTCAGCACGATATTTCCGTCAAAACTCTTCACTACATCTTTTACCTGTATCATAGTTAGTTGAGCATGAGGTTGGTTAATACAACATCTAAAAGAAGAATAACTATACTGCTGTTCACCACAGCCTTAGTACTGGCTTTACCCACTTCGAGTGCGCCGCCACGTGCGTAGTAACCATAGTAGGAAGCCATGCTGGCAATCACGAAGGCAAAGACGATGGTCTTGATGAAAGAGTACCACACATAGAAAGGTATAAATGCATACTGAATACCCAGTAGATACTCCGAGATTGGCAACACGTTCGTGATTGCACTAATGCCGTAACCACCCAAAAGTCCCATAAACATGGACAAGGTCACAAGTAGTGGCATCATAACCATAAATGCTACTATCTTTGGAAGTATCAAGTAGTTAGCAGAGTTTACACCCATAATCTCCATGGCATCAATCTGCTCGGTGATACGCATTGTACCGATCTCTGAGGCTATGTTACTACCCACTTTACCCGCTAGGAGCAAGCATAATATCGTACTGGAGAACTCTAATAGGATACAGTCGCGTGTAACCAGACCCGTTGAATAAGCAGGTAGAAGTGGGTTTTCGGTATTCAATTTCGTTTGTAGAGTCATAATAGCACCCATAAATACGCTCACAATCAGCGTAATAAGGATGGATTCTAACCCTTGTTTCTCCATCTCTTTGCTTATCTGTCGCCAAAACATGCGCCATCGGTCAGGCACGCGAAATACACGCCCCATCAGAATGAAGTACTCTCCTATTTTCTCTATTCCGTTCATGTATATAAAATTTCGCGACAAAGTTACAAAAAAAACTTCATATATGCAAAATAATACAAATAATTGTATTATATTTTCTCCGTTCTCCCTCTCTTTGCTACAAATACCATACCATCTTCAGCACCACATTCTCTCCAAGGCATGGTATTTACACAAAAAAGGTTGCCTATCAACAACCTTTTTATAATGTGTATTTTTAGTTATCGAGTTATGCTGAGTTATTTCCTTTTCAAAGTAACTTCTGCGTTAGGATTGTAGGAAGAGTCTGTAGCACTTCCATAGTAAAGAATAGGATTTAATCCAGTAATAATTACATAATTATCTCCATCAAAACGATAGTCACATTCATGTACATACCATTGCAGATCTGCAGTATAAAAACCAAAATATACTTTCTTTCTGTTAATAATATATTCAAAGATTGTATATCCGTACACCTCACCTTTGTTATCGTATGTGGTGACGGTAGCGTTTTCATGGTCAAATTCAATTGTACGGGTTGTGTTGCCTTCAATTGTCCAATGTCCGACAAGAGGCGAATGTTCGTTATCGATAGGCTCGCAACTTGCGAAACCTAATGCCATGGCGCAAACGGCTAAGCAAAATAAAATCTTTTTCATATGCGTTAATGTATTATTAGTTACAATTTGCTTGCAAAGGTACTGCTTTTTTATGATATAAGCAAATTTATTTTACTGTTCTAATGTAATTAGTCTAAATTTTGAAAATATTTACGATTTACCAATTTATTTGCTTTTTAGTGCCCCCCCTTTTTGGCTACCCTTGCGCTACCCTTGCGCTAGGCTTGCCGTTACTATTTAGTTCTAAGAGTTCTAGAGGGTGATAAAAGTTTAGTGTTCCTCTTGTACTTCAGAGATTGTGCTGAAAACGCTGTTATTTGTTATACTCACGGCTATTGGCATTTTGTTTTTGCGGGTGATGATGCAAACATCCATCGGGTCGGTAATCAAAGACATGTGTTTGCCACATTCTTTGCAAGTAAACAGACCAAGGTTACCAAAGAATCCACCAGCTCCTGCAATACGACTGGATTGGATGCCATGAGGATAGTGCTCAATCTTCACGATTTCATCAGCAGGAATGTTGATTTTCCAAGCGAGAAGGTGGATGTTGATTGCCTCCTTTGTTACCGTTAGTTTGCGGGGAATGAGCACCATACAGCTGAGTAGGGCTACGACGAGCAGGATGAGGGCGAATAGTAGATGAGGTTGATGGAATTGTAGCCATTGATAGACTATGACACCTATTCCGACGAGTATGATGATGGAAGCTAATAGAGTTATCCATAGGATAGATTGGGATAGTGGCAAGAAGTTGGTTGTTTTCATACGGCTTATTTTTTAGGATTAATAGTATCGTTATATAAATAGCTTAGCATATCATTCTGCAAGTGTTCATGCAAATCGGCAGATGATACACCTAACTTATGAGCAATGCGCTGTTTGTAGTTGCGTATGCTCTTTTCGGAGTAGCAGATATGTTGTGCTATCTCATCTAAGGTCAGGTGCGGATAGACGAGGAGATAGGTGCAGAATTGTACCTCGCGTTCTGCTAATTGTGTACGACTTTCGAATGATGCAATCCAATTGTTAACTTGATTGTCAATATCTTGGAGCATATAGTGGTAATTCGTCCATGTTTTCTCTGGGGTGGGGTGTTGTGTACGGATAGTGTTTAGGTGCTTATCTAATTCGTAGAGGTGTTGTTGTTTGAGGAGTGCCTTTTCTTGTTCCGCCATGCGCTGAGATAGTTCGTCTATCTTTTGATGAGCAGCTTGCATACGAATGGAACTTCGTTTGTGATATGAGATAGCAGCGATAATAACAATCGCCACGCCCAACAGCATGATGAGCATGTTGAGGATTTCCGCTACGGGTATGTTAAGCACTTGCATTTCCATTTCGTTTGCAAAGGTAGTGCTTTTTTTGCGAATATGCAAGCTTTATTTGCATTTGCACACGCGTTAGAGGTGAGTATGCGTGAAAATCAGTGGATTAGACGGCGGATTGTACACGGGGAAGATAAAAGGAATAAACCACCTGCATTTTGTATACCCTTAGTATACCTTTGGTATAGGATAAATTACCTGCGGATTAGGCGACCACTGTAGGACATCTCTAGGACTTCTGTGGGCTTTCGGTGGCTTTCTATAAATGTGTCTCTATAATAATGCTGCAAAAATCTTCGGCACGGAAGGGGTTTTGTGCCGAAGATTTGTAAATTTTGCTATAAAAAGATGCTTAAAGCAAGCGGAAGGTGTTGATTACCAACGCCTCCCGCTGGTGTGATTTTTTTTGTTATTTTTTTCTTCGTGCCGAAGATTGTGCCGAAGAATCATACCAATACCCTAAAGAACTATAATGTCGTATATAAAAGAAAACCTACTAGCGGATACTAGTAGGAAAAGACACTTTCTTTATTTTTGTTTAGCAGCTCTTTTAGCCAACATTCTTTTGATGGCATCATAGATTACAGAAGCAAGTAGCGATGCTACTACACCTACAAATAACTATGCAGCCACCTCAAAAAGTTGGAGAGCAACAAATGATAATAAGATCATATGCGATCCTCCAACGGCTTTTGTTAACTACTTGCGATTAGGCAGCCTAGACCTTCGCAATGTTTTCCTTTAAGTCATTATCTATTTTCTGAAAGTAGAATAAGTTTTGCACTTTCAAAATACGAATATCTGCAAGGTTCAATATACACTGCTCCTGTTCTTTTTCCTTGTGGTTCTTGTTGTCATTTATTTCGCACTGACCTTATTTCTAACAATAACTCTTTTTTATCCATAGTATAATGAATTAAAATGTCTTGTAGCTTACTTTGGCTTTTTTAAGTCCCATAATAGTACGCAGAGACTTATAATATTTTAGATGCTCTTGCGGAACATAAATGGTAACTTTAGCATAGGAGGTAAACGCGCCTTGACATTCTAACACCTTTCCATAGAATTGTATGTTTCTATGTTGTGGGCCATAGGTAAATGTGCCAGGACCATTGCTAAATGCACCATAACCAATATTCTGCACATCACTATGGATAGATATATTTGTTAGGTTCGACATGTTATGACATAAATATTCGGGGATGTTTTGTACATTTTCACCTATATGAAAAGAAGTAATAATTGAAGCTACATTTATAAATGGGCCATGCACCATTAAGAAATCTCTTCTCAGCGGAATTCTAACAGAAAAATAATGCCCGTATATTTTCGAACGGACGGATGATTCATGCTCTTCCCAACTTGTAGGTTCACAATTTTCTGCATTCCAATAAATTGTTTTTAAATTTTGACATCCCCAAAAAACATTTTTTCCAATCGAACGAATCCCTGCTGGAATTTCAATTGAAGTTATTTCACTCATGCCTTTGCAAAGACAATCTGGTATAACTTTAACATCATCTCCAAAAATGAATGATTTAATGTTATTTGCTACACCTGCAAATGATTCTTGTACTGTACAATTCTGAGCATTCCAAACTATTGTAGTTAGTGAGTTGCAGGATTCAAAGATTCCTTCACCCATCTTGATTACATTTTTAGGTATGGTTATTGCTTTTAACGCACTGCAATCTCCAAAAGCATAATTACCTATGTCAGTAACGTTAAGTGGGATGTCTAATGCTTTCAAAGAGGCACAAGCATATAGAGCTCCTGTAGCAATATGGGTTACATTTTGTGGAATTTTAATAGTTTTGAACGAGGTGCAATATGCAAATGTAGCTTCATCTAAACTTTCAATCCTTGGAGGGAGTATTATTGAATCTAGAGATGTACAACCATAAAACGTGTATTTCCCAAGCTCATTGACGCTACTAGGTATAATTATTGATTTCAATGAGTTACATCCGTAGAACGTGTAATCATTTAATTTATTTGTGCTATCTGGAATTACTATTTCTATTGTTTTAATTCCATTAATTAATAGTTCTCTATTCTTATATCCTCTTTCGCCATATTTATATCTTTCACTTTCTGAATTTCTCAACTTTTTATTAATTTCACTATCGCAGTATTGTTTTATGGAAGATGCCGAGATAGTGATAGTTGTAAGATTATTGCAATTTTGAAGCAGATTATTTCCTATGCTATTTGTACTTGCTGATATGCCAAAAAATATAAGCGAAGCGCAATTACTAAAAGCTTCTTCTCCAATGCTTGTTACACTATTTGGGATGTCAATAGATGTTAAAGATGAACAATTATAAAACGCCCGACTTCCAATGTTTGTAATACTATTAGGTATTGTTATTGATTTTAGGAATGTACAACCTTCAAATGCATTATTTCCTATTCGGGTAATTATAAATTTATTCCCATTTTGCATAACAAAGGAAGGGATTTCAAGTTCTTCCCATGTTCCAATATATTTGACAATCTCTAATCTATCCTTTGCTATTTGATTAAAATGAAACAATTGAACTTCCGTTGAGTTCTCTTCTCTAGGTTCTTGTGGATAGGTTTCTCCCATCTGCACTCCCGCTACCGTATTCTCATTTAATTCACTACTAAAATGTAATAAGAATACATATTTCTTGTTTCTACGTACATATTCTGTTAGAGCTAAATTTCTCACACTACCATTGGGTATAATTTCTATAGACAATGCACTCTCTATAAGATTCAACAAGTAGTTTGCCTTAATTGCATAATTAACGTTGTCAGCAAGTTGCTTGTCTAATCCGGAAGATGTAATTCCAACAATATCGCCATTCTTATTAAACAAAGGTCCTCCGCTATTACCAGGATGAATTGGAACTGTGATTTGATAAGTGCTCAAATCCCCCATATAACCAGTTTTAGCACTAATTTTTCCATCTGTAAATTTCACTTCATCTCCCATAATAGATGTCATGGGAAATCCCAATGTCCATACTGTTTCGCCAACCTCACATTGTTTGCGTTCTATTGAATATGGAATCTCTCCAAACCCACCAAATTTATCATCATCTATCTTGATGATTGCCAAATCAGAAGAAGGATCTGTAGCAACTACTTTTGCAGAATAATGACTTTCTGTAGTTTCTACAACAATACTTTGGGCTCCATCTACACAGTGAAAGTTAGTTACTATGTACCCTTTTTTAAGAGCCCATCCTGTACCTGTCCAATTTTCGGCATGTAACAAACTAGAAATAACTAGTAAGGTTAATAATAAAAACTTTTTCATATAGTTTAATTTGTTTATTATTTGTTCAAAGTCATATAAAACAAAAAGCGGGACTGCACTGTTGCTGTTCCGCTACTTGAGGCTCTAGCATTGCCTTATACCCGAACAAGCAACACCGAAGCCCACGCCGATATGTACAATAACGCACACGTCTAGTTATGGCGTGCACGGATATGGATATACATATCCCGAGGACATCAAAATGCTGCAATGTCTTGGGTATGGTTAAAATTTGCTAGATTTCAAGTAGCCAAGAACAAAGCGTATTTGACGCCTTTATTATGTCTTGTAACTGCCCACCCAAAAGACATAATCCCAAGGCGTGGGCTAATTACGGGTGCAAAGGTAGTGAATTATTTTGAGATGTGCAAATAAAAAATGCCATTTATGCGAGTTTGCATAAATGGCGGGGGAGTTTGAAGAATTTATGTGTATATTATTTATACATTTTCTTCCAGATATTTTCGTATCTCATCCTCTGATGGTAGTTGCAAACGATACTTACTAACAAACAGATTATCAGACAATCCCTCTGTAGCATATTGTACGGATGTTTTTCCATAATCGGTACATAGCAACAAACCAATTGGAGGATTATCGTCTGGCTGCATTACTTCGTGGCGATAATAATTGAGATACATATTGAGTTGAGAAGCGTACTCGTGGCGGAAACGGTCAGTTTTTAACTCTACAATCATATGGCATTTCAATATACGATGATAAAACACCAAGTCCGCTTTGAAATAGTCATTGTCAATCAAAATACGCTTTTGACGCGCCTCAAAACAGAAACCGTTACCTAACTCCAACAGAAACATCTGCAGGTGATCCAAAATCGCAGTTTCAAGTTCTGTTTCTGTATAGGTCAATTGCTCTGGCAAATGAAGGAACTCTAAAGTAACAGGGTCGCGGATAATATCTTGAGGGCGAGTAGGAAGTGCCTCCTTGGTTGCTCGTTGGTGCATGAGTTTCTTGTCTCTGGAGATACCCATACGCTCATAATAAAGAGAGGAGACTTGTCGTTCCAACTCCTTTACTGTCCAGCAACCACTGATAGCTTCTTGCTCATAGAAAGCGCGTTTTAATGGTTCTGGAATATTGGATAAGTATAGCAAATGTGTAGCAGATAAACTATTGAAGAGTTTGTCTGTTGGCGTTTGCCATGTTTCCATAGTGTTGTTTTCTAATTTTGCGGTTGCTGACCGCAAAATTGTATCGTCTAATGCTTGATCAGATATTGCGGTTGGCAACCGCAATATTTCTGAATTGCTGATTTTCAATGCGAAAGGGAGAACTTGGCTACCTAGTTGAGGGTATATTTTGTACATCTGTCTAAACTCATAAAGACGTCGTTCCCCTAAACCTCGCATGTTAATGCGTTTCGCAAGATTCTTTAAGAGTGCTTCACCATATTGCGCACGATCTTCACCATGTTGTTCGTACTCTACAATATAGCATCCAATCAACCAATTTCGTGTTGTGAGAGAAAGGTTGATAGCATGCGCCACATTTGCAGATAGCGTATTTTGAATGCTAATAATATAGTTAGCAAGATGCTCGAATTTGAATGACATATTCTTTCTGATTAAGCGGTTGGTTGCGAGTGCAAAGGTAGTGATTTTTTGTGAGATGAGCAAATAAAAATGCCATTTATGCGAATTTTGCATAAATGACAGTGGAATTTGGGCAGTTTTACAACGGGTTGTTGTAAAATTGTAAATAGTATTCTTATTTTAGGCACAAAATTTAGGAAAGCAGTCAACCTTTTTAGGAAGGGAGAAGGTAAAACAGTGGTCAGTCTGCCGGGAAACTACACGACAGTAACGAGGTGGTAACGGGGTGGTAACGGTTACGATGGCTGGAGAGGTAAAGGAAACATAGAAAATAGATAAAAAAGAGTGTGTCATAAAATTTTGACACACTC
>JAZUCY010000043.1:0-4858 GCA_045639365.1 Paludibacteraceae bacterium | reverse complement strand
ACCCCAAGCGTTTCTTTGGGTCGTCCACATCTATATGCGGGTGTCGCCAAAGGTCATACTGAATGAACTCACGTATTTGCTGCCAACGTTGCTTCATCATTTTGTTAATTCTTCTACTGCTTTTATCGTTACATCATCATCTCGCTCAAAGAGTGGGAAGAAGCCTTCATCATTTAAGATATTGCGTACAATATAGGCATTCACCAAGCGCACTAATAGCGGTTTGGACTTCGCCAACTGCTCGGGTTTGGGCTCTACACCCTTCGCCTTTGCAAACGCCACAAACTCATCAAGCCAATTCGCACGGAGCAAGTGTTTCTCCAACGATTGCCAATCCTTATATTGGCTCAGTTCTTTGCGATGACGGTCTGTATATTGATAGGCAAACTGATAAGTATATGCACGATTAGATACGATATTAAAGTATGGTGTGTAGAGCGTGGTATCACGACCAACGAAGATATCAGGCATAATGCCTCCGCCTCCCATCACCTTACGACCTTCCTTCGTGTAATATACAGTGGAATCGGCAAAATGTACACTATCGGCAGAGAAGAACTCTCCACTTTCGTAACGATCCAACAGATCCATTGCATAGTCCTCTCCCTCGCCCATCTTATAAGGTTTTTGAATCGAACGACCCGATGGTGTGTAGTAGCGCGCCACAGTCAATCGCACGGCACTACCGTCTGCAAAAGGTATCTGCTGTTGTACCAATCCTTTGCCAAATGAGCGGCGACCGATGATGGTTGCACGGTCGTTATCTTGCATCGCACCTGCAAAAATCTCGCTCGCAGAAGCCGAGAAGTTATCTATCAGCACCACCAATGGCTCACGTTGGAAACGACCTGAACCGTTAGCACGAGCCTCATAGCGTGGATAAGCACGTCCTTCGGAATAGACAATCATATCACCCTTTGCCAAAAACTCGTTGGCCATCTTGATAGCCTGATCCATAAAACCACCCGAGTTCTCGCGCAGGTCCACAATATAAGATGTAGCCCCCTGTCCTTTCAGCGATGCCATAGCGGCTATAAACTCGTCGTATGTATTCTCACCAAAGCGATTAATGCGCACAAAACCAATCTTTTGTCCTTCCTCTTCAATGATGAACTTCGCATCAATGGAATGGATAGGTATCTCGCCACGAATGATGGTAAAGTCATATACTTCGTTCGAACCACTACGCATAACGCCTATTTTCACTTCGGTACCTTTTGGACCACGAAGGGCGTGCATCACGCGCTCGTTGGTGATGGTCTTTCCTGTGAAGTTGGAGTCATTAACCATAACAATCTTATCGCCGGCCAATACACCGATACCCTCAGAAGGACCTCCTGAGATGACCGATACCACTTGTACGGTATCATTTTGAATGGAGAACTGCACACCTATTCCCGAGAAAGAAGCCGAAAGTTCCGAGTTCACCATTTCCAAATCCTCTTTGGGGATATATGCTGAGTGGGGATCAAGGCGTTTCACCAATTCTTGCATCGCATCATCGGTGATACTATCTACATTGATTTCATCCACGTAAGCTTGACTCATCAATTGAAGCAATTGATCCACTTTGGACTCAGGTTGTTGGAAGAGTTGCCCATTTTGAATGAAAAAACGTTGGGCATTCACCTTATTGGAAATAGCATTTCCGATAAGGAAACCTATCATCAGACAGGCAATAGTAAGCGTTGGAAATAAATACTTTTTCATAGTTTTATATTTGAGTGTAAGGTGTATAGTGTAAAGTGTATAGACTTGATGAATGCGGCATAGCACAAATCCTTGCCTCTAAACTTTACACTTTAAATTATCAACTATCTATTTTATCAGGCATATAATCAACCACCACGCCAGCTCGCTCCAATAGTTCTACACCGTCCATAATGCGGTATTTCTCGCCATAAACAACACGTTTGATACCTGATTGGATAATGAGTTTCGCGCACTCCATACAAGGTGAAGCAGTTACATAGAGTGTGGCTCCGTCGCTGCTGTTGTGACTACGTGCCACCTTGGTCAGCGCATTGGCCTCTGCGTGCAATACGTAGGGTTTGGAAACATTATTCTCATCCTCGCACACGTTCTCGAATCCGCTGGGGGTACCGTTGTAGCCATCAGATATAATCATTTGGTCTTTGACTAAGATAGCACCTACTTTGCGGCGCACGCAATAACTGTTTTCTGACCAAGTACGCGCCATGCGCATATAGAGGTAATCACGTTTTGTTTGTTTATCCATAGGAGTGTAGTGTTGTTTAATTTGGTGTAGGTACAAATTTTATACCAAAACGTTATTAATAGCCACAAAGAAAGCCACCAAGAGTATCCCAAGGAATACCAGCAGACAGATGAACACATAAATCAAACTTGTAAGCAGTGCCTTGAAAGCGGCTCCCACCCAGCTGCGAGTTCCATAAACCTTGCGGAAAGCAATGGTGAGATACAAACATGAACCTATAACCATACCACATTCCAAGAGCCACATAGGTGGTGATACCGTTAGATGGAGCAGGAAAATGCATATCATTATCACTTCAAGGAAGGCTGTGTAATGCAAGGCGAAAATGAAATGATGGATGCGTGGTAGGCGGTTCTTGCGTTGCACAAATCGCAGCGATATTGCCAGGAATGGAGCCGTGAACAACACAAGCAATGGGAAGTATCTAGCAATGAGATCAACTAGTTCTTGTGCAATGGAATTTACTAACATCAATTCGTTTTGGGCTGTTTTCAATTCTTGGTTTATACGATAGCAACCGCTTTCGTACTCCACCATAATGCTATCCTCAATGAATGTATGCGGAATAACCGCTATCCATTTGTCAAGACCTTTGTCATTCGTGTATTCTAATGTATCTATGCAACGGATAAATCCTGGATACTGATTAGCGAAGAACAGCGGTGCTAACAACAGAACAGTATCTTGTGGGCTTAACAGTGTGGTATCTAGTTCTCCGCGATCAATCATAAATTCAAGTTGAAGGCCAGCAAGCACAGCTTCATTGTGGGTTATATTATGTACCGAATTGTTCACCTTTTCAGTGCCCGCAAAAAACACGAATAGCGTGATGAGTACAAATAGCAAGAACATATTCAGTTTAAGGGGATGTTCATGCGATGCAAACTTGCCTGCAATAAATTCTTTGGTCAAATAACCAGGGCGACGAATCAGGTTCCATAGGGTTTTCAGGAAATTCGAATCCCAAATAAAAGCATGGTTAGCGTATTCCACTATGAATGCACCAATCGAAGGAGTCTTACTGGTTGCTTCTTGTCCACAAACATGACAATACTTACCTTTCAACTCTGCCCCACAGTTCAGACAATGTGTATAAGGTATGTTACTCTGCTCTGTTTTTGAGTTTTCTGTCTCTTTATTCATGATTGAATCCTTAAATAATAATCAACTTATCAATTCTCTTGCGAACTCAGGTATATTCACTCCGTCGAAATTACCCGAACTCATCATCAAGAGGGCAGTATTTTTGTATTCTATCTTGCGAAGGCGTGCTTGCAACTCATGGCTGTCTGTAAACACCTCTACATTGTCTGAGGCAAAAGCACAGCGCACTTCCTCTGCAGAGATAGGTGGCAGTTTCTTGTGCTCCAATACCTTCGGGTTAAAATACACCAATGCCTTATCTGCCTGCTCCATACATCCCTCGTATTGTGGCAAGAAGTCTGCCATCAGACTGGAGAAGGTGTGCAACTCCATGGCAGCAACCAATTGCTTCTCAGGGTAGCGCTCGCGTACAGCATTTACTGTCGCACGCAGCTTGCTTGGAGAGTGGGCGAAATCTTTATATGCTACATTTGTACCGATTTCATCAATCAGTTCCAGGCGGTTGCTGGCTCCCGTAAAGGTGGCAATTTCGCGGTAAAAATCTTCTAGCTTTACGCCAATCTGCTCGCATGCCAATGCTGCGGCTTGCAGGTTCTCCATATTGTGCTTACCAAAGATTTTCATGTCCACATCTCCTTGATATGCCTCGTATGGAAGTTGTTTAATATCTGGTCGTGCTTGAGATGCGATCTCGCACAAGTTAGAGTCATGTTTGTAGTAGATGAATGTGCCATTTTCTTCGATTCCATCAACGAACTTACGGAATGTGTCCACATATCCATCAAAAGTTGGGAATACATTGATATGATCCCATGCTATACCTGTCAGTATCGCCACATGAGGGTGATACCATAGGAATTTAGAGCGCAAGTCAAGCGGAGAAGTTAGGTATTCATCACCCTCAAAGACTGCGTATTTGGCTGTGTCGGAGAGGTGTACCATGCGCTCGAAGCCCTCAATCTGAGCACCTACCATATAATCGGCTTCGATGCCCAAATGTTGCAAGACATAGAGAATCATAGAGGTAGTAGTCGTCTTGCCGTGGCTACCGCCTACAACGATGCGAATCTTATCTTTGGTTTGCTCGTAGAGGTACTCAGGGAAAGAGTAAATCTTGATACCGAGTTCGCGTGCGCGTACCAACTCTGGATTATCCTCGCGCGCGTGCATACCTAAAATAATAGCATCAATATCAGAGGTGATATTCTCTGGATGCCATCCCATCTCTTTAGGCAGTAGTCCTGCTTTCTCGAGATGTGTACGCGCAGGGTCGAATATCTCATCATCCGACCCTGTCACCACATATCCTGCTTTGGTAGCCACCGCCATAGCCAAATTGTGCATGGCAGCACCGCCTATTGCTATAAAGTGTATTCTCATACGTTCTTGATTCAGGAATAAGGAACAAGGAATGAAGACTTATTACCTTGGTCTGCTCAGTCGGTACTGGTTTGTCTTGAATCTTTGTTCTTGGTTCCTTATCCCTTATTATTGTTAATTAGCCTGCAAAGTTAG
>JAZUCY010000042.1:0-11408 GCA_045639365.1 Paludibacteraceae bacterium | reverse complement strand
ATAGCACGACTATTGGTTAACTATATTCTTACACGACATGATTATCCAATGATAGTAGTGCGCAGCCGCAATAAAGGCGAGTATCTTGAGGCTCTACATGCAGCAGACTTGTTTGTTGGTAATATACCAAGTGACGGTGCTTATGCCTCGCTACAAGAGATTCGACCTTTCGTGCAGTATTTCAAGCGATTAGTGGCGCATGAGGTATATACGAGTGTTTGTTTTTTGACTGAACATGATGAGAATCTATGGTGGTATGATGGCGAAAAAGTAGAATTCCGTTCCTCCAACTATAGCAAGATCTTAATGCTCATGATGACAGAGCCAGTCTTGACATTGGAACATATCCAACAAGAATTAGGCATCAATATGTCGGCGGTCAAAAAGTTAGTTAACCAATTGCAAGACAAGCATTATATCGAGCGCGGTCATACGGATGGCTCATGGCGAGTGTTTATCACGCCTTCCATGTAAGGATTGCGATTTGAGATTTTTCTCTACAATACGTCAAAGATCACTTTCCTCTTTTTATCCCTCCCCTTTGAAGGGGAGTTAGGAGGGGTCTGTAAGCAGAGGAGCGATCAAACTCCTCTGCCTTGTTTATATCCCCATTCGGGGAAAAGGAGTTTACTTGAAGAAGTTTTTGATTCTGTCTATAAGACTGCCTTCTGCTTTGCGAACCTCAGGAGTAGGCTGAGATTTCGTTTGTTGTATTTCCTTTTCTGCAGGTTGCGCAGGTCGCTGTTGCGCTTGCTTTTGTTGTGCCTCGTATATGCGAGCATCGAGCAGCATCTCAAACTCATCCACATCTCCGCCTGCCTCTTTCACTTTCTTGATGAGAATAGCGCGTTCTTTGTCTGTCACCACGCCATCTATCAATGCCGCAGCTATCAGTTTCTCGAGATCAATGACCACACCAGGATTGGCTTGAGTGGTTGCTGTTGGTGCTTCTGGTTTTGCTTGTGCTATTTCCTTTTCTGCAGGTTTCGCAGGCTGCTCTTTTGGCTTGCCTACATAGGTGATTTTGGCTTTATCAGGGAATGCACCATCCCAGATTCTTACTTTGCCCTCCTCATTTTCTATGGTAACAGAGGTTAATTTCTTGCAATCACAGAAAGCATCCTGTCCAATCCACGTTACGCTATTAGGAATGGTCACTGAGATTAAAGAAGAGCAACCTTTGAAAGCTCTAATTCCAATGCTTGTCACGCTATCAGGAATGGCCACTGAGATTAAAGAAGAGCAACCTTTGAAAGCTTCTCCATCAATGCTCGTTACGCCAACAGGAATGTTCACAGATACTAAATTGTAACAATTATAAAAAGCGCAATATCCTATCTTCTTAAGCGATTTGGGCAGAACAACTTCTAATTTATCTTGGAAGGATTCCAATCGTTGCCCAACAAAAACAGGAAAATAAACATCTCTCTCGCGTCGTTCTACTTTGCGTCTTTTATCATCTGGTTGATAATCATAGTATTCTCTTTTGCTATCACCTCTGATTGCAACCACTTTGCATTTCTGGTTCTGATACTCCACCTCTTCTGGTACAACTATCTTACCTGTTAGTTCACCTGCACTAATGAGTTCAACAGTGGCATCTACCACACTAACAATGCGGTATTTAAAACCTTTGTATTCAAATTCATCCATAATAATTTGTTATTTAACAGTTATGTTTTTTGCCCGCAACTTTAGGACTATGGGCGTTGTCCTTATGTCATTTATACTTGCGTATTGCAGAGAAAAATGTCATTTTTTGCCCAAATGCTTGCGTATGTGAAATAAATATTGTACCTTCGGACACTGCCTTGCCGAGCAATAGTTTTCGCAAAAGCTCAAACTATTACTCAGCAATTCCCCCGTAGCTACATTCGCTCAATGCAGCCCATACTCCAGCCGCACTCGCCTGTTTTGAAAAATACGGCTTCGCCTTATGAATCTGCCCCTCTGCATACTCTTATGTAAGCCAGCTTCCAACGAGTAGCAGAGAAGCTGCTTCAATAGATAAAATCTATTATTTTTCAAAAAAAGGCTCGCTTTACTTGCGTATGTGCATTTTTTGTTGTACCTTTGCAGCGGATTAAAAGTTCACAACCTTGTGGACCACTAACAAGTGAACTTTATAATATATTTATATTCAATATATTAATCATATGATAAAGCAAGTAAGTAAGTCATTTGTGTATGGCATTTCGGTTGCAGGAAACAATTTTACAGACCGAGTAAAAGAGTCACATCGCCTCAAAATGAACTTTGAGAATGGACTCAATGTTGTTTTGATTTCGCCTCGACGAATGGGCAAAACATCTCTGGTACATCGTGTACAAGAAATAGTGAATCCAGATATTGTACAGACTGTATATTTGGATATTTATGATTGTCGCTCAGAATACGATTTCTATAATAAGTTCGCTGTCGCACTAATGAAGCAAACTGCCAACAAAATGGAGTTAGCCATTGAAAATATCAAACAATTTCTTGTGCGCCTAAGTCCTAAGATTTCATTTTCTCCAGATCCAGTCTCTGATTATTCCATTTCTCTGGGTATTACTCCCAAAGAATATGCACCCGAAGAGATTCTTGAATTACCAGAACTTCTCGCGAAGCGCATTGGTAAACACATCGTGGTTTGTATAGATGAGTTTCAGCAGATAGGCGAATGGCAAGATAGTCTTACAGTGCAAAAGCGTTTGCGTGGTGTTTGGCAACATCAACAACATGTATCCTACTGTCTGTTTGGTAGCAAACAACACATGATGACCCATCTGTTTCAAAACAAGCGTATGCCATTTTATCAGTTTGGCGAACCTAATTATCTACATCCTATTCCTACTGAAGATTGGATTCCGTTTATCCAATCTAAGTTTGCCGACAAGGGACTGACCATAGATGCACAATATGTTTCTCAAATTTGCGAATTGGTAGAAAATCAGTCTTCGTATGTACAGCAATTGGCATGGAATGTCATGCTCAATACGGAAGATGTAGTTTCAGAACAGGAAATCAAGTTAGGTGTAGATGACTTGCTGGCACAATGTACACCATTGTTTATGGAGCAAATCGGCACACTCACTAATTACCAACTTAATTTTCTTCGTGCTATTATTGACGGTCAACATAATCAGTGGACATCGCAAGAAGTACTATCCAAATACCAACTTGGTACCAAATCTAATATTACCAGAATTCAAAAAACGCTGATAGAGAAAGATTTTGTAGAGCAACGAGAAGACGGATTTTACTTAGCAGACCCAGTGTTGCAAATTTGGTTACAGCAACATTAACTTTTCTCTACAATACGTCAAAGATCACTTTTCCTCATTTTATCCCTCCCCTTTAAGGGGAGTTAGGAGGGGTCTGTAAGCAGAGGAGCGATCAAACTCCTCTGCCTTGTTTGTGGCAGCGGTGGGATTAAAATGCTTGCTTATCGCAATCCCAAAGAAAAGCCAAGAAGTTACTATGAAACAACTCCTTCGAACCTAATGAGATTCGAAACATGGGGTTTTTATACAACTCTTCTAATTCGTCAGAATCGTTTAGTTCTTTTTTTATTGTTCATATAAATAGGGGCTTACTATTTTTTATTGAAATCATTTCGATCGTTTAAATAATTTAGTTAACAGCGTTGGATAATTTATTTTAGTTTCAGAAGGGAATGCACCATACGGGATGCTAACTTTTTCCTTCTTATTACCGATGGCCACTGAGGTTAAAGAAGAGCAACCTTTGAAAGCACTATATCCAATACTTGTCACGCTATCAGGGATAGTGACAGAGGTTAAAGAAGAGCAATCACGGAAAGCTTCATCTCCAATGCTTATCACGCTTTTACCGATAGTCACTGAGGTTAAAGAAGAGCAACGATAGAAAGCACACTTTTCAATGCTTGTCACGCTATTACCGATAGTCACTGAGGTCAAAGAAGAGCAACCACTGAAAGCAAATCCTCCAATGCTTGTCACGCTATTAGGGATAGTAACAGAGGTTAAAGAAGAGCAACCACTGAAAGCTCCTCCTCCAATGCTCGTTACGCTATCAGGAATGGTCACAGAAGTTAAAGAAGAGCATTTATAGAAAGCATCTTCTCCAATGCTTGTCACGCTATTAGGTATAACCAAATCTGTTACTAATTCGCCATTTAAATATAGATTATAGTCCTGAGGAAAATCAAAAGATTTTCCACACCAGGCCGCAAGGTCTGTAATATGCACAGATCTTAAAGAAGAGCAACAACCGAAAGCACTACTTCCAATACTTGTCACGCTTTTACCGATAGTCACTGAGGTTAAAGAGGAGCAACGATAGAAAGCCTGCTCTCCAATGCTTGTCACGCTATTACCGATGGCCACTGAGGTCAAAGATGCGCATTCATAGAAAGCATATCCTCCGATGCTTGTTACGCGATCAGGAATGGTCACTGAGGTTAAAGAAGAGCAACCAGAGAAAGCAGATCCTCCAATGCTTGTCACGCTTTTACCGATGGCCACTGAGGTTAAAGAAGAGCAACCACTGAAAGCTCCTCCTCCAATACTCGTTACGCTATCCGGAATGGTCACAGAAGTTAAACTTTTGCACATTTTAAAAGCATCCTTTCCAATGCTTGTCACGCTATTAGGTATAACCAAATCTGTTACTAATTCGCCATTTAAATATAGATTATAGTCCAGAGGAAAAGGAAAATCGTTAAAGGATATTCCACACCAGGCCGCAACGTCTGTAATATGCACAGAAGTCAAAGATGAGCATTCATAGAAAGCACCCCATCCAATACTTGTCACGCTATTAGGAATGGCCACTGAGGTCAAAGAAGAGCAACCACGGAAAGCCTCTTTTCCAATGCTTGTCACGCTATCAGGGATAACCAAATCTGTTACTAATTCGCCATTTAAATATAGATTATAGCCCTGAGGAAAATCAAAAGATATTCCACACCAGGCCGCAAGGTCTGTAATATGCACAGATCTTAAAGAAGAGCAACCAGAGAAAGCATCATCTGCAATGCTTGTTACGCTTTTACCGATGGTCACTGAGGTTAAAGAAGAGCAACGATTGAAAGCCCACTTTTCAATGCTTGTTACGCTGTTACCGATAGTCACTGAGGTTAAAGATGAGCAACCAAAGAAAGTAGCTTCTTCAATGCTTGTCACGCTATTAGGGATAGTGACAGAGGTTAAAGAAGAGCAACCATCGAAAGCACAACATCCAATGTTTGTCACGCTATTAGGGATAGTGATAGAAGTCAAAGATGAGCATTTATAGAAAGCCCCATCTCCTATACTTGTCACGCTATTAGGGATAGTGACAGAGGTTAAAGAAGAGCAATTATTGAAAGCCCTATTTCCAATGCTTGTCACGGTATTAGGGATTGTCACAGAGACTAAATTTTCACAACCATAAAAAGCATAATCTCCTATCTCCTTAAGCGATTTGGGCAGAACAACTTCTAATTTATCTTGGAAGGATTGCAAACGTTTCCCGACAAAAACAGGAACAATAACATCTTTACTTGTAGTGCATATGCGTTTCTTATATCTCTTATCTGGTTGGGAGACATAATTGGAGTATACTGTTTTTTCAGCACCTCTGATTGCGACCACTTTGCATTTCTGGTTCTGATACTCCACCTCTTCTGGTACAACTATCTTACCTGTTAGTTCACCTGCACTAATGAGTTCAACAGTGGCATCTACCATACTAACAATGCGGTATTTAAAACCTTTGTATTCAAATTCATCCATAATAATTTGTTATTTAACAGTTATGTTTTTTGCTCGCAACTTCAGGACTACGGGCGTTGTCCTATTCTTGTAAGCAGGTGGGCGGTCAAGCCCGCCTGCCTTGTTGTTTGGTCACTTGGATTAAGCGCGACCAGCAGCAGCAGCAGCGATAGTGCCACCGTTATCAGCCAAAGCGCTGTCGTCAGCAGTAGCTACTTGAACGCCAATACCATACATCTCAGCAATCTTCTTCTCGAAGTTGCCTACTTGCATGTGACCAACGATCTTCAACTCGCCACCCTTAGCGCCCTCAGCGCGGATAGATGCGAGAGTAGCGTTGTCATCAGCGAAGCCACCTTTGCATGATGTGCTCTTGTACACACGAAGTGTAGCGCCAAAAGCCTCTTTGAACTCCTTGCACAATGTGCCAATTTTCTTGTTGCCAGTCAATTTAATTTCTGCCATAGTTGTAAAATTTTTAATAATTGATCAATTATGCCCGCAACTTGAGGACTGCGAGCTTTGTCCTATTTTGGTAAGCATAGGAGCGATCAAACTCCTATGCCTTAAAGGCGTATTACTCTCCACGGGAAGCTTGGCCGATGGTGAGTTTGTTGTCCACGCAAGTCTTACCTGCAGGATCTTTGATTTGTACAGTAAGACCATACATCTCATCAAAGAGTTTCTCTGCATCACCTACTTTCATCGATGCTTTGAGCTTCAACTCGCCTGCAGCGGCAGTCTTCACATCCTTACTGGTCTTTTGGTTGAGTTGGTTGAGTGTCAAGTCGCCATCAGCCAATTGCTTGCCTTTGTAGATTGCCAAAGTGCAGCCAAAAGCTTTCTTGAAGTCTGCACAGATTGTTTTAACCTTCTTGTTTGGAGCCACTGAGAACTCTGCGTTTGTAAAGTGGTCTTTGATTGAATTTAAAAGTCTCATGATTTTATAAATTAAAAGTTTTAAGACCGCTGCGCTGCTAGATGTTAGACCGCTGCGCTGCTGGACCGCTCACAAGTGAGCTGTTAGATATAATGGTTCTAAAGGTTATCTTCTCTTTTTGCCTGTTAGACCTTTGAGGATAGCGCCACCGATTTTGCGCTCGAGGCCTTGTTTGGTAGTTGGAATACCTACTGCTCGGGCTACTTTGGTCTTCAAGCCCGAAATACCTACTGCTCGTTTGAGCGAAAAACTGAGTCCTGGAATTCTTGCCATAATTGTATTGTTTAGAGTTGTGTAGTATTGTATTCTAATTGGTATAATATTCGGTTTTGTAATATTCATTGGTTGGGGAAGAAGCTAACACCTCGATCCATACATAGTTGTTGTAACGCATACGCTCGTTCTCAAATCCAAGATAAATAACACTTCTCCCCTTCACAGGAATACGACCATTGCTGGACTGCATGCCCATAATCGAACTATTGACATCGTAACTTAATTTGCTTGTAGCTGTGCGATCTTGGAACTTCTTGGCTTGTGACGAACTTCCAAAAACAAACATATTGATATATGCATCTTCTTCACGCAATGGAGTATATTCGCCTAAAATAGTATTGATAATCCCTACACTTCTATTGGATTCATATACAGGTAATCCAAGCATTTTAATCTTGTGATATGAAGTATTCATATTCTTATTAAATTCACCATCAGTTCTGCGATCAGCTTCATTGGTAGAAATACGCATGCTATAGAGAATATCTGTTGCCCCGGCAGGCACTTCAACAGCCACCAATCCACGATAGGAGCCCGAAAATTCAGCTTTCAGTTGTCCGCGGAGGGTGAATTTGCGAGGCTCATCCAAAATAGGTGTTAGTTTGATGCCTTTCACCGACCATGCGCGGAAGTCACCCTGTTTAGCTTCAACTGTGCGCTCATTGACTGTTATAGGGGTGAGGCGGTCGAGCTGGTTGGTGGTGTAGGTGATGTGGATAGAGGCATATTGTGAGCTTGCGCCAGGGTTGAGTTCCACCAAGTAGATAGCGCTATTCTCAATCTCCATATTGAACTTGAAAGCCGTTTTGTCTGCGATGGTTTTGAGGGTGGAATGTGAGTCGTAATTATAGACTTTGAGCGTGGCAGTGCGTTTGGTCTTGATATTCACATAGAGTTTATCTCCGCGTTTGAGGTAAACGGGGTATGCTGTTTTCTTCTCCACCAAACAATCATCATCATTCACAATTGGCACATAGATATTGTGCATATTGTCCTTGATGGTTTGATGGATAGTCTGCTTGAGTTGCTCCATGCGTTGTTGAAGCGCTTGGCAATTGGCAATGGAAGCAGAATCTAATCCATTAGCATCATAGGTGTAACACAGTTGATCTGCCAATTGTGAGAGTTGGAGGGCGTCGCTTGCCTCCATACCATTGATATCACAAAGTAGATTTTCGATGGTTTGCACTTTGGCTACAGTCTCGTTGTACTCTGTTAGTTTGTCACCTGACATGGGTTTGCCTTTAGACGATCCACCACATGCTACCATTGTAATGGCAATGCTACAAATAAGAAGGAAGGTAAGTTTGTTTTTCATTTCTTTATTGGTTATTACGTGATTATTACTGTTCTTTTTCTTTGCTTTGCAAAGGTACTGCTTTTGTGTTTTACTGGCAAGAAACGCGTTGGTTCTTGTTGGTTCTTTTGCTATTAAACGACTGACAAAAGGCGTTGCTGGCATGATTTTCGTGCGCAAAGTAGTGGCGAATGCACACAAAAAAGGCATGAACGATTCCTTGTCCATACCTTGAGGTCCTGAGAAAACCTTGTCACCAAACAACGAATCGCCCACGCCTACACGTGGGCATTCGCTTATTTACTCGAGGTGACTATTATTTGAAATTTCTCAGGTTTCAAGGATTGTCAACGAATAAATAGCAAACGCTATAAATCAATATGTCCGCAAAATTTTGACTTTGCGCTGCAAAGTTAATACTTTTTTATGAATTATGCAAGAATTGTGCGAAATTTAATCAATAAATGTGAGAATTAGAGGGGAAGAAGTGCCGTGAACGATGGGGGCAAAGCATGATGATCCTTTTGCGAGGTTCCAATCAGGTTCCAATCAGGTTCCGATGAGGTTCCGATGGAGATGAGGGGCAAGCAAGGGGCAAATGAGGTGCCACTTAGTACGAATGTTGCTTATCTTGCTTGACTTTTTGATCAAACTGCATGAAACGCTCGCCAAAGATCAAACTCCACGTTTCAATACATTGCAAGCGCAAGGCTGGGTCATCAGCATACAGATTAGCAATAGAATCGCGCACCAATGCTGACTCTTCCCACATTTGGGGATAGTTTTCTTGTGCAAACATTACATACGTACTACAAGTGTCTGCAGCAAGTTGAAGTCTGCTAATCTCTTGATTAACATGGTAGTTGATTGTTTCTAACATTTTCTGCTCGCGCAGTTTAAGACTCATGCGTTGAAATAATAGCAATGAACAAATAACGACACAAATTATGGAAATAAGGTAGGGTACGCTCTTACGCCAAATTTGTCGATGACGGAAAGATTGTTTGAGTGCAGCGATATTGGCAAACTTACCTTGCTGACAAGCACGCGCGATAAGACGATAGCGTTTAGAAAATAATAGTGTCAGTATATTGCCAAAGAGCTGAATATCAATGCAGGCATCATTGGTGTCGGAGGTACAGTCTGTGTCGCTCAAACCAAAGTCTATCAGTTTGACATTCTGTCCGTTACGGGCGATGAGGATGTTGCTGCTCTTGAGGTCGTGGTGCACGAGTTGCAGGCTGTGAATATACTCCAACACCTCTAATAGTTGCGCGAGCACGCGCTCACGCATCGCGCGCGAGGGTGAGGTAGTGAGCCATTCGGCAAGTGTCATACCATCTACATACTCCATCACGATACAACGACCGAGCGTGGGTACTTCTTCTAATGAATAGGTATCGGCGATATTAGGATGGTTGAGCGAGATGCCAAAAGAGAATTCTTTTTCTTGTAGTAAGCGAATATCGGTGAGTGATTGGTATTCGGGAGATATACCCTTGAGCAGATAGCGTTTGCCATACCGCTTGGTAGTATAGATAGTGTTCTGACGACGTTGTTGGAGCAAGGATATGTCTTGCCACTCCGCAGAAAAACCTTCGGGTGCAATGAAACCTGAATCTGAAATATCCATCATAATTTTCTCACACTTGTTATTCCGTTTTGCTTCCCAGCGACATAGGAGGTCGTGGTGCCATCTTGTCGTTTTAGATTACTCAAATACATTGGTTTGCCGATAATAAAAGCTATAGCATCAAAGGTGTCGCCGACTTGCAGTTTGGCATGGATAGACTCTGTAACTTCAAAACGATTGTTACCCAAATAGCGGAAAGTACATTGGCGGTTAGGTAACCACGACACCTGTATGAAGTCATTGATAGATAAATCCGCAGTACATATTCCTTCACCTTTGAAGATGTCGCTTTCGTTTTCTGTACGTTGCTCCAATGCGGTAAGGTAAGCATTCCAATCGGCGTACCCCAAAAAACGTGATAATGTGTTGAGTGTAGAGAGGCGAGGTTGACCATTGCTGCTGACATATCCCCAGAGTCGTTTGATGGTGGAAAGCGAAAATACTTGGTGCTGCTCTTCCCAAATACGGTCTATAAGATATTCAAAGTCGCTTGGAGTCTGCAAAGAATGCCCCAAGTGTTGCTCAATATCTTTGCGAAGAGCAATAATCTCGGAAGTGTGATATGGATTAGAGGGGATAGACATATTTACTTAAACCCAAAGACGAAATATACTGCGGCAATTAAGCATAGACCTGCTACAATATGATTCCACTTGATTTGCATATTAAAAGCAATCACCGAGAAAAGGATAAATACAACCAATGTGATTACCTCTTGCAGAATCTTCAATTGCATTAACGAGAATGGACCGCCATTGCCCTCAAAACCGATTCGATTGGCAGGTACTTGCAAACAATACTCAAAGAAAGCAATACCCCATGAAAAGGCAATCACTGCAATCATAGGAAGGGTCTTAAACCACGAAAACTCCGCCATCTTCAAATGGCCATACCACGCCAATGTCATAAAGACATTTGATGCTACTAATAATGCAATTGTATAAAAGCTATTCATAACAAAAACAAAAAATGCTATGAACAATCAATTGTCATAGCATTTTCTTGTGCGCAGGATGAGACTCGAACTCACACGGTCTTGCGACCACTACCCCCTCAAAGTAGCGTGTATACCAATTTCACCACCTGCGCTTCGTCGGAATTCGCTTGTCGCATGAACGACGCTTGATAGCGTTCTTGGGCGACCACGATTCCTCCTCTCAAATCGAAAGTAATTTTCGATTTGCTCTTATAGGGAATACAACCTTTAGGTTGTGTATTTCTAAGATCACTTTTGTTAGGTTGTGCCCAAAACAGGACTCGAACCTGCACGTCTCTCAACACTCGCACCTGAAACGAGCGCGTCTACCAATTCCGCCATTTGGGCGTTTTGTCAGCCACATTGTATTGACTGCCGATTCTATATTCCTTTTCAAAGAGCTTTTAGAAAAAAAGCAGGAACTATGTCCTGCTCATTTCTATAGAGCGGCAAACGAGACTCGAACTCGCGACCCCAACCTTGGCAAGGTTGTGCTCTACCAACTGAGCTATTGCCGCAGAATGTTAAAGAACATCGCTCTCAACCGAAAGCGAGTGCAAAGGTAC
>JAZUCY010000041.1:0-17522 GCA_045639365.1 Paludibacteraceae bacterium | reverse complement strand
CAGTATGCGGAAGGATTAGACGCTTTCTTGGCGGAACAACGCCAGGATGGAGTAGAAGCAATCTTAGTACCCGGAGTGGACAAGACTTCTGTCAAAGATGTCTTGGATGTCTGCGACCGCTATCCCGATTACCTCTTTCCTGCCTTGGGTCTCCATCCCGAGAATGTCAAAGAAGACTGGCAAGAGCAACTCCAAACACTCAAAGCCGCTGTAGATGAAAATCTTGCCTTTACACCTTACACTTTACACCCTAATATTTATCCCCCTTGCCTTTAAATATAACATTTTCTACTAAAAATTTGCAAATTTACAAATTTTTTACTACCTTTGTGCGGTTTTTATAATAATAGTCTGTTATGCGTAAGGTATTATTCCTACTTTTGTCGGTATTCTGTTGGCAGATGGTATCTGCGGCATCGGATACAATTCGTTTGGAGTTTGACCATTTTGCTCAAGGTCCGAAGTATTATAATTCGGGCGATTGGTATGTCGTATTGGAAAATGAGGAGGATTGGGAGGTATATCTCAACTGGAAAGCCCCTAAGAGTGATTACACTGGTCGCTTTATTACCAACAAGTTCTTGCATGATTACTCCTATATCTTCACACCAGAGAATCGCGAAAATGGTGGTATTCACTTTAAGAATATCGTCATGAAGATCTCTACGGTGGAAGTTACACCCATGTTAGAGCAAATAGAACTGAATGCAACTATCACAGGCACAGATGGCAATGTCTATATCGTGCATGCGACACACGAGATTATCCATGCACAGGAAGAGGTGGATGTGACTATCTTAGATGCTGAGATGGCTGTAGAGGACAATGCTTATACGATTAGTGGCAAGAATAGTGACTGGGACATCGCGTTGACAGTGAATAGCGGCACCGTGATAGGTACCTATAACACCTTAGACTACTTTGACCTTGATGCTACGCATTTTGTGTACAAAGATCAAGAAATCGTCCCTATGCAACTAGAGGCACAAGTAGGAGTGGGGTATTTAACCGACAGCGTACTAGCATATATGGCTCAGTGTAGTATGTTGGGTATGGACACCGTGATTTATCATGTGCTTTTGGCCGTACCATTCTCCGACCCCGTGGACCAAGTAGATGTCCATTGTGTGAACATGCGTGTGGATGAAACATACGCCGAGGTATATAATATGATGACCATTTCAGCATCAAACGACGATTACGAGGTGCAGATTATGTATAAGGACAATGCCTTGCGCGAGCATACCTATACCGAGGCACAAGCGCAAGTCTATGTCACCGACAAGCAAACAGGCGAACAAGTAGAGTCTTTGACCTGTAAGATATATGTAGAGCAGCAAGCAACAGGTGAATATGCGGTGCACGGTGAGGTGCGTTGTACGAACAATGTGGTGTACAACCTGCGTCTAGTATGGCAGGTGCCTACAACAAGGGATACTATAGCCTTGTACTTCGAAAAGAGTGCTCGTGCATCGTATTACCCACAGATGAACAATGACTTGCTGCTTATCAACTCCAATGACCAATACACCTTAAACCTAAATATCGTAGGTGTAGAGATGGGCGGCACATTTACGATGGAGCATGTGGGTGAGTATTATACCTCGCTATACGACCATGAGCAGAATGCAGATATAGAATTGGCGCAGATAGAGGGTCGTTTGTATCAGTCGGGCGATACCACATGGATAGAGGCTGATATGATAGGATTTGATGAGCAGATGTACTATGCGCAGCTCTGGTATGCTGTACCTACGCCTACGGATACGGTAGAACTGACCTTTGAGGAAGTACCTTTTGCTAACTATCTAGAGGAGGGTTACTATCAGTTAATTGCCTATACCGATGATCAGATGCACATGGTATCTTTCACTCCTGCGAGCCATGAGATAGAAGGCACTTTCGTAAACGATGGTCTATTTGGTCGTTTTTGCGAAGGACAATATGACTTCTTCAATGACTATACCTATATTCAAGAGTGGAATCCTATCACCAGACAGTACGACACATACACCGTGGAGAAAGGTGAATTGGTCGTTAGCATGGCAGCAAACGGTAGCATAACAGCACATGCAGAAGTCATCTGTGAGAATGCAACGTTGTATCGTATCGCGATATACTCCCAATATGAGCGCCCACACCTGGAGTATGACTCTGAGGAAGGAAACGTGGATCGTGTGTATGGGGTAGAAGATGATATTGTGCTGGAGGATCATACACAGAGTGAAGGGTTCATCGTCTTCCAAGCCACGGCACAGGATCAGTCGGATCTATTAGTGCTCTATCTCTTTGCTGACAAAGCAGACGAAGAGGTGACTATCCCTGCGGGAGTATATCCTATCAACCGTTCGCTCGTGGCAGGAAGCGTATTGGCAAGCACTGGAGCGAATGAGGATAACACGGTTTCACCATCTATATATGCTACATTGACAGATGGTTATCTCGATCAGTTGTATTTTATAGTAGATGGCGAGGTAGTCGTGGAGAATAAGAACAGTCACCTAAGATTGGAGGTGAATGCGGTGAACTCATACGGCGTAGAGGTACATATCGTATATGATGGCACACCTATCAATACCGATATTGAGAATACCCATAGCCAATCGCCAATCGCCAATCGCCAAAAACTCCTCCGTGATGGTCGATTGTTCATCATCAACAACGGCAGAACGTATGATATAACAGGTGCATCAATTAAGTAACACACATATTAATTCTATTTACATAATGCGTATGAAGAAGATTTTTTCCCTTTTCTTAGCAATGATAGCAGCGGTAACGCTTTTCGCTGCTCCACAGGCGAAGCTTGTTCCTATGTCGCAGGCACCTGCTACGAAATTACACCCTCAGGCATTGCGCGTACTGACAAATGACCTGAGTAAACGTGCTATGCCTGCTACCCAAGCAGCGGAACGCCAAGCACCATCTCATCGCCTTGCGCCTATGGCCAAAGCGGCTGCACAGGCTATCACGCTCAATGGAGAAGGCTTTTTAGTAGGCCCTGAGTATGAAGCAGCTACGGGCGAATGGTATATTGCGTTGGCGGTGCAAGGTTATACTTTCCGCCTATGTTGGTTCGGCGAGGAGGATAACTATTGCGGTACGTATGCCTTCGAGGATATGAGCATGGACTACTCATGGGGATGGTATCAATCAGCAGATATGTTCTATGAAATCTATTTCTCGGATGTCACAATGACCATTTCCGAAAAAGTAGAGGGAAGCCTCAAACAAATCGTATTGGATGCAACTATCGTGGATACCGAGGATCGTACCTATAATGTACATTCAGTACATAGTGTCTTCGCTCCTAAGGACATCGTGGAGAGCGTGCTTGACAATAGCACCGTGACCATGGATTTTGGTTTCTACGTATTGGAAGGCAGCAATGACAACATGTCTGTGAAACTGAGCGTAATCTCTGATATCATAGAGGGCGAATATACCCATGCAAACTTCGACATGAACCAAACCAAGATTGTGTATCAAGGGGTAGAGCAAAAGATGTTACAAGCCAATATGATGGTAGCATTGAGCGAATTGGACAATGGTGCTTTGGGTTACCAAGCGGACTTGCATTTCTATAACCATGACACTGTTCTGCACAAGGTATTGATGACCGTACCATTGCCAGCTGCAAAAGATACGATTGATGTAGTTTGTCACAACCTATCGGTAGATGAGTCATTTGCAGATGATGGCTATATGATGCTCTTTGCTTCGAACAGTGAGTACGATATTTTTGCCATGTACGAGGGCTATTATGCCGAAGAGGGCGTATATGAGGATATCGCATTGACCGTGACCGACAAGAAATCATGGCTAGATTGCGCTTCTGTCCGTGGTACCTTGACTTTGAAGGAAACGGCTAATGGTTGGGAAGCCAATATAGAGGCATATTGCGACGACTATAACTGGTATTCCATTGACATGAATTTTGAGGTGCCTGTGCCAACCAAAACGGTGAAAGTGGCGTTCGAAAATAACGCTATTGCGAGCTTCAGACCCGATCAATTGAATATGCTGCAACTCATTCAGTATGCAGATGATTATGAGGCTTCTATTACAATTTACAATACTGGTTTAGACGAGGCATTTGATATAGAGAAAGTCGTGCCAGAATATACAGAGTTCTACGATTGGACTGCTGAATCGAGCGTAGAGATAGCGGATATTAAGGGTGTGTTGAGCCAACGCGGCGATACCACTGTGATAAATGCTAGCTATATTGGTTTCAACGCAGTACAATACGATGTCGAATTCTGGTACACAGTTCCTACTCCTGTAGATACCGTGGAGATTGAGATGCCAGTCAAGTTTACCAATGCGTTGCAAGATGGCTATTATATTTTGTCATCTTATACACCAGATAATTCTATCTTTATCTCGCTCAGTCCAATGACCGATGGCGAGGTGGGTGGTACCTTTGTGAACGATGGTCTGTTTGGTAAGTTCGGCGCAGACGATGGTCGTTATGACTTCTATAGTGGCAACACGTTTATCTACGTAGAGTCTGACTGGCAAAACTACACCATAGAGAAAGGCGAGTTGGTCGTTAATCACGCTACGAACGGTACTATCACAGCTGAGGCTAAGTTCATCGCACGCAATGCCGTGTACTATCACGTGAAGATGACTTCTGAGTATAATGTGCATTTGGATTTCGATGAACCAGAAGAGATTATTGACCGCGTTTATACGACGGAAGATAATGTCACTATTGAGGATCAAACGGCTAGCAATGGCTATATCTACCTTGCTCTGACAGCAGCAGATGGATCGGATATGGCGGCGTTTTTCTTCTACGCAGAAGATATAGATGAGGATATCATCGTACCTGCAGGCGTATATCCAATTGATTCGTCAGAGGAGTATGGCACCGTATTGGCTAACCCTGGTGTGCAAGGCAATGGCGTGTGGCCATCGTTCTACGCACGTATGATGGAAGACGGTTCGCTGGTAGTGCCATTGTGGTTACTGGTGGACGGAACAGTAGAGGTAACAAAAACCGAGGAGGGTTATCCATATTTGGAAGTGAATGCGGTGAACTCATACGACGTGGAGGTGCATATCGTATATGATGGCACACCGGTCAATACCGCTATCAATAACACCCATAGCCAATCACCAATAACCAATAGCAAAAAACTCTTCCGCGATGGTCAGTTGTTGATTATGCGTGAGGGCAAGACCTACAACGTGTTAGGCACTCCCACCGCACAATAAGCACACAATAACTAGACAATAACCGCACAATTCGGGGATCTCACAAATCCCCGAATTTGCATTTTAATTAGAAAAGATTAGTAAAATATAGACGTACTTCTGTAGCGGAGCCAACAGAACACGCTGTGAACTACAGTCTCTATCATCCATCTTCGGTAGATATAGACAACAAACCTGAGAACCCAACTTTTGGTTTGGTGTTGACTAACGAAGCTATGCAGTCAGTTGCTTCTAAAATTGAAGGTTATATCAGCGTAGGTTTTGGTGCAGGTATCTATGCTTTCAATCCTGCATTTGAGCTTCGTACAAGGCGATGCTACTATCACAGTTGTTGATGATGTTGTTACCCTCGTTGGTACCATGTCAAGCTGGGACGGTTTGGTTCTCGACGTAACTATCTCTGGTACTCTCCCAGCAGTTGTTGAGCCAGTTGAGATGGTAGGTGTGGTTAAACGTATTCTCTTTAACGATTATGATGTAATCGTTCTTACCCACGAGGAAGACGGTACCGCTCACATCTACAATATCGTAGAAGGTGATGTACTTGAGGTATCTTAAGAAGGTGTTGTTGCTGTTGATCCTGAGAACGCCAATTTGTGTTTACACCCAATCGCCCATAGTCAATAACCAATAGCCTTTACACTCTACACCCTACACCTTCCACACCTACATTTTATCCCCCTTACCTTTAAACTTTACATTTTCAACGAAAAAATTTGCAGATTCGCATTTTTTTTTGTACCTTTGTCGCCTAATTTTGTCATTTTATATCTTACTGAATATGAAGAATAAATTGTTACTATTTCTCCTGCTTTGTGCATGCTTATCTCCTATTGCTGCTAATACGATAAATGTGCATCAATATAGCCAATTAGCACAGGCTCAGGCAGAGGTAGAAGAGGTGAGTTTTACTATTACCCACATGGAAATACAGGGTACAGGTCGTTACGCCAATCTTGTATTGACGGGCAAGCATGATACATACGGTAATATTGCTATCTACCTAGATTCCTACAACGGAAGTTACAAGACCTATACGATTTACTATGCCATGATAGGCAACGTAGAAGTCAATGGTACTGGCGATTGGAGCAAGGTTGGACAGACAGAACAATTAGAAGCTACACTCTCTACACGCGACAAAACCCGCACATTTCATGTGGTAGCCACTTATACACCCGAAACAACGGTTACACTCAACTTTTCGGGCTTTACTAAGTATGGCTACGATTCGCAATATAAAGATTGGTATATGGAGATCATGGGTAATGACCCCACTAAGCCAGAATATCAATACAAGGTGGTATTGGCGTATTATGCGCCAGCCAATAATGGTTTTGGCACGTTCACTTCTGCCAACGACGACATCAATATGGTGGACTCCTATATACTTACGCCTGCAGGTGCGTATGTGATGTTTGATAGTGTTACACTGGTGATGGAGAAAAAGCGAGTAAGCGATAATCTCCAACAAACGATAGCCAATGCTACATTGTATGGTCAAGACGGAGTTACATACATCATGACATGTACCCACAACACGATCACACCAACTACGCAGATTACTGACCAAATTACCAATGCCACCTTGTCGCGTAATGACGACTCATTTACATTTGCAGGTCAGAATAATCAGTTTGATGTTTCTTTCACGGTGAATAGTAATGTACTATTAGGTAAACATGCAATGAAGGCGATAGATTTGACCTCTAGTCGCTTTGTGCATAATGGAAAAACATTAGATATTCTCTCTATCCAAGCCGAGGTGACCACTAAAACAATAGCGCAAGATTTGGCGTGTGTAGCGCAGGTAGCATTCCTGACCAAAGATACAGCGCAATATGTCTTGACTCTCATACATACCTTACCTGCGCCGACTGAAACGGTTGAGCTGAGTTGTACGAATGTGATTGTTAGCGATGAGTTATCGGAATACTTAGGCGTTATCAACTTTACGGCAAGCAATCTTGATTATAGTATCTCTGGTACTTGGTCAGGCGTAGAGGCAGAAGAGGGTACATATTCCAAGGCCGACAATGTCACCATAGAGTTGCAAGATAAGGCGAACAATCAGAATGTTCGTTCGTTGGATGCTACTATCCATGTAGAGAAAGATGATTTGGATCGTTGGACTATCACGGGATCGATGCGTGGTGACAATAATGTGCTCTATAATCTACATTTGAGCTACGTAGTACCTGTTCCAACCGATACTGTCATGGTTCGTTTTAACCAATCATCGCGTGTGGAGTTTACTCCGGATATGGACAACTCCTTGTATTTTGATAATGAAGATGATTATTTCTTCGCTTCGCTTAGCATATATGGCGTAGAGATGGGCAGTGAGTTTACGATTCAAGATGTAGATCGTGACTTCTGTGGTGTAAGAGACTCTATCACGGGCGTTTCTACAAACTTAGCAGACATCAATGGACGTATTTTCCAAGTAGGCGATACGACTATCATGCAGGCTGAGCTCATCAGTATGGATGCTATTCTCTACGATATCGAACTATGGTACACTGTACCTACACCTATTGATACTGTTACATTATCTTTCCCAGTAGAGTTTGGTGATATGCGTAGCGAACAAGGCTTCTATCAACTCTATGGACCATCTCCTGACACCACATACGTAGTCGCATTCAGCCCACTATCCGAAGAAATCGAAGGTACCTTTGTCAATGATGGTATGTTTGGTCGCTTTGGTGCTGAAGGTGGTCGTATGGAAATGGATCATCGCAATTCCTATATCGTTACCATGGAAGGTATGACTATGACCAGTATGATGGCTATCGAATGGGGACAAATGACCGTACAGATGGACGAGAATGGTGATATCACCGCAGTAGCAGAGGTGATCTGCGCTGACCGCATTTTCTACCATATCACTATGACCTCTCACTATGAGAGAGAATATCTTCGTGGTGACAAACCATTCGGTTCGGTAGAAAGAACCTATACAGCTGCTGATGTTCTCACCATTGTTGATAGTTCCGACGAAGGGTATATCTATTTGGCAGTAGGAGCTGCTGACCAGTCTGACCTGATGGCTATGCACTTCTTTGTGGATTCCACCGATGCGGATATCACTATTCCAGAAGGGGTGTACAAAATCAACAAATCTTTCCGTCCAGGAACTGTACTGGGCAATACTGGACCTAATGATCAAAATCAAATCTCCACACCATTCTATGCTACGGCGGATCAATTGGGCTATTTAGTAGAGATCTATATGTGGGTCAAGGGTACGGTGACGGTAGAAAAGAAGAATGGCAAACTCTATCTCGAAGTAAATGCCCTCAATTCATACGACGTACCTGTACATATCATATACGACGGTTCGGCAAGGACCAGTATAAACCAAGTTCCTACAACCCACGCGAAGCCTATTAAATATATTAGACGTGGTCAACTTATTATTAACCATAATGGAGTAGAGTATAATACACAAGGTGTAACATTATAATACAAACAATCAATAAAAAACAAACAACAATGAAAAAGATTTTTTCTCTTATCTTCGTGGCATGTTTGTCTTTGGTTGCGTTTGCGCAATCCTCTTTGACAAACCAACCACAAGCCCTGAAGACCATTATGGCTAAAGAGCATTTGAGCAACATGTTGCAATCTAAACAACAACCTGCTCACCCAGCCCAACAACGCGTGGCTGCTAAGCAACCAGCTCAATGGGTTACTTACAGCGCAGCGGCTAAGGCTCCTGCACAACTCACTGGTTTGGATACTACTGAAGTGTACTTTACTTCTTTCTATGACGATCCAATGTACTACGATGCAGGTGATTGGTATTTCGTGCTTGTCAACGAACGTTACCAATTTAACTTTGACATTTACACCAACAATCCTACAACCATGGCAGGTCACTACACCGAAAAGAATCTAGACGAATGGTTCTCATGGTGTATGTTCCCAGAAGCTAACGGCAAAACACACTACTATAAGACTTGCGACTTGACTATCAAGGAGGAGAAGGTGAGCGATAACCTCATCAAATATACTGTGGATGCACTGATACTTGCAACATGTGGTATTGACGGCCCAGAGTACGGTTACTTCAAGGTGCACGCAGAGCACAAAACCATCAATGCAACAAGCAAAATGGATGTAGCTCTCTATGACTGCTCTATCACTCCAGAGGAGGACCGTTGGCGCATTGTAGGTAAGGACTCAGAGATAGAAGTAGATCTCACATTCTTCACAGAGACCGGTATAGATGGTTATTATAGTCACAAACTCTTGGACGACGAAAATAGTAAGATTGTACACAATGGTAAAGAGAAAGGAATCATGGATCTCGAAGGTGTGATCTATGGTGCTGAGAATATCTATGGCGGTTTGACATATATCTTTATGTTTGAGACATTCACCACTGACACATGCTTCTACAACGTGGCTATGGAAGCGCCAGTAGTTGCTCTAGATACCATCGAAATAACTAGCACAAATGCTATTATCAATGATATGTACGGGGTAACTGATCAAACCATTCTGGTAGATGCCACCACAGCTGAGTATGAGATCAATGCAGCATACAATGCTACATCTATCACCACTCCTGCGGAGTATCCTACTGGTTCTTCTTATGTATATTTGACCGACCTTAAAACAGGCCAACTAATAGAGTCTATTATCTGCAACCTTAAGATTACTGGTAACAAACTTGAAGGCTATCAAGTAGAGATTCGCATGCTCGGCACCGACTACAAGTACTACATTATGCATCTCTCCTATGGTGTTCCAGAGGTACAAGAGACCAAACATCTTGACTTCATGAACAACTCTAAGACCATGTACTATATTGATCCACTTGGTTTGAAGGAGTTGCAAATCGCTAACTTTGATGGCGAATACTCTGCTTCATTCGATATCCTCTATATTGACCAAGTAATGGATGGCGAATTCGACATGTCTAATATGTTTGAGGAGCAAACCTTCCTCATTCACCACGTGGTTGAAGATGGCGAAGTATATGATGTACCTGTGAAGTTCGCTGAGTTTGGCGGTGAAATTTGGCAAAAGAATGACACCACTTACCTTACTGCTTCTATCCTTGGCTTCGACTCTATCCAATATGAGATTTCTATGTTCTACACCATCCCAACTCCTACCGAAACTGTTACCTATACCTTTGATGGTCTTGGCGATGATGTGGTTGATCTCACCAACGCAGTTTCATCATCTGGTATCTTCATCTTGGATGCTATGAGTGCAGATGGCCTCCTAATGGCAAAAGTGAATGTAGAGCGCATCACTACAAAGAGCGTTGAAGGTACTTTCTACAACGATGGAAAATTTGACCATAGTGACTTCTATCCTGTAGATACTTGGGTGAAGGTGTGGAATGCAAGCACCAAGGAATACGAAGAATATTCTATACAAAAGGGTACTATGACCGTTAAGGTTGAAAATAATATCCTCACCGCAGTAGCTTCATTCATCTGCGAAAACGCTGTTCAATACGACCTTACCTTCAAAACCGAGTACACCCGTGAGCGTATTCCATGGGATGAGGAGTACGAAGAACTTGACTATACTTTTGATCAAAACTCATTTGTTCAAGTAACAGACTGGAGACCAGAAGGCTATCGTATCATTGAGCTTTTCTTGGTTGAGTCAGATGAGTCTATCGCAGCAGATTTCTATTTTATCTTGGACCAAGATGTAGCTGCTGATCCTGACATGGTTCTTCCTGCAGGTGTTTATCCAATCAACGATTCTTGGGTGTCTGGTACTACTTTGGCTTGCTCGGGTATCTTACCTGATGGTCCAGCACCTTCATATGTTTGCTGGGTGGATGAAGAAGGATACCTAGATCCAAATGGACTTTACTGCTTGGTAGATGGTACAGTAACTATTGAGAAGATCAATGGAAAAATGAAAATCGAGGTAGATGCTGTCAACTCATACGATGTGCCTGTTAAGTTGCACTATGAGGAGAAACCAGAGAATCCTTGTGTAGCCGTTTGCACATTGTTGGAACCAGAGGCGCAACTTACATTGAATCTCAGCGATGCGTTAGATGTATATCGTATTGATTATCAATCATGGTTGGCAAGTGGAGTGAACTTACTTTGGACAGGTAAGGGTGCGCTGCATACTTTCGTGGCTAAGGATTGCGAGTTCGCAGTAGCTGTGCATCATAAAGATGTTGTGAATTATACTGAAGTACCTGCTGAGGGCAATGTGATTTTGAGCAAAGAAATTTTGTCTGGTTTGGCAGAATATGTAGATGAAGATGGTTATTTGTATGTACGTTTCTTGACCGAGTTCGAGGGTCAATTGACAACTACAAAACCTGAGTAATGATACATCAATGTACGTGTCAGCGCGAGTATATTTCGCGCGCTCGTACTAGTTGTGTTGAACATAAAAGGAGGGTGTGTCAAAATGCAGACACACTCTTTTTTTATCTATTTTCTATGCCTTTTTCTATGTTTCCTTTACCTCTCCAGCCATCGTAACCGTTACCACCTCGTTACCACCTCGTTACTGCCGTGTAGTTTCCCGGCAGACTGACCACTGTTTTACCTTAATCTAATAACCGATTTGGGGGGTAATAACAACGCAAGAGGATGTGTCTAAATATTTTGACACACCCCCCCCTTTATGTTTAATAGAATAAGCAGATTTGAGAGCAAACTGCTAATGGATTATGCAAATCCATTTATTGTCTATTACCTAATATGTTATACCATTGTCCCTGCTTCTCAATCATCAACTGCCCTTGGTGCAAGACTTTCTGGTAATGGTTAATTGATGATGGGCAACGGGGATTCTTCACATCTGTGGCAGTAGAGAAGTCATATACTGCCGTTGCGGTGACATTGGTGCCGTTGTACGTGGTGAAATTTAGCGATATATTGCCATTTTCATCAATCGTCATTTCACCCGAACTCATGCGCCAACCATGAATAGGCGTTACGATACTATTCTTCAAGTCCGCTGATACGGCGTATAGCAATCGTGAACCACCCAAACGCTCTTCTTCGTCCACGCGGTATCCCGCAATAATAGTGCCTTCAGCCTCACTATCCTCAATAGGGTAGGTGCCTGGTTCTAGTACGTTCGCCGCACTATTTACATATACATAACCTACCTGTTTGCAAATACCAAAGTAGGTAGTCTTGATGGTCTTAGAGGAGGTAAGCATCACTTCTAACTGTTCATTGCTAATTTTACTCACTTTGATACTATCAAAGTTGATACTTGTGTTAGGGCCTTTTCCTTCGGTAATTCCGTATGGACCATATTGCTCACCCCCTTCTGTACCTACCATTACAGGCACTTGCTCTGCATTGATAATAGGGCTTTTCTCTAATGGCGTTATGTATGCTACAATGCAACAGTTCTCAGGTAGCCATTCCTCATCAAGAATATAACTGGTAGAATAACTATATGCTTGATCCTCCACCTTCACCGTATCGCCTAGAGTGGCAGTCACCAAATCTCGAACCACACGAGGGTGCATATACTCTTTCCATTTAGCGCTCTTCCAAGAACAGTAGGCATCTTCCTGTTTACCGACCAACCCATTTTCTTTGATCAAGATACTGAGCAAGTATGCTGTTCTATCCGTATTAGCAACTTGACCGCTCACCGTTACGTCCAACTGACGGGTTGCTGCATCAAACGTATGCTCAATCACGACCGAAGCTTCTGCCACGGTATCGTCTTTTACCTCTAAGTTTTCAATATTCCATGCGCCTATCACCATTAGACCGTCCTGCTTTGTGCGATTGAACACCACACTTGGCACGCTATTCATACCAAAATAGTTCATGGCGATGACATTTCCTTCAGGAATAGTATATTCGTCCGTGCCATATACGGCATGATAACTTACCCAAATATACGGAGTAGTCTGCTTGTCCAAAAAAGATGCTATATACTTCATTCCCATAGGACATTGGTTACAGTTCGCACTTGTAAAATGCTCTAAGAGGAACTTACGTGGAAAAAATGTCGGCGTTTGTTGCGCCGACATTTTCATAGCTGCCATAAGCAGCAATATCACAAATGATCTCTTCATTATTTGCTAATCATACGACCTTGGATATCGTATTCAACGTCATCAATGCGGATAATGAATTGTCCTTCGCGCATAAGTTTCTCTACGTGCGCTTGGTCAAAAACGATGTTCTCAACATCAGTAGGTACTGGAGCTGTACATGTGATGCTGAAGTATTTGCCGTTGTACAAGTTACCTGTTGTGAGGAAACCACCATTCTCATCAACTAAGAATTTACCGCTCTTGATTCGCCATGTGTGGCAAAGGGTTTCCATATCAGCAGACATGTAGTATTGCATGCGTGAACCGCCAAATTCTTGTGCTACGAGATCCACGGTACCTGCGCTGAAGGTGTTGACTTCGTTACCTACAACATAATCCAATGTATCAGTAGGGATAATGCTATCTGGTGTGTTAAACTCCAAGGTAACAACCATCTTCAAAGGTCCGTACATATCAGAACGAGTAGAACTAGAAGCTACGAGTTTTATCTCCAATTTGTCATCGGATGGTTTGCTGAGTTCTACTGCATCGAATTTAAGTTTGCTAGCATTGGTAGGTTCTTTGCTTTCCGTAATACCAAATGGTTGATATTCTGCACCGCCAGTAGTACCTGCTACGAGTGGAGTCTCTTCTGCGTTGATGATAGGTTTCTTGGCTAATGGAGTAATATAAGCTACTACGAAGCAGTTCTCTGCTACCCATTTCTCCGAAACGGTATATGTGAACGTCTTGCTATATGCTTGGTTCTCTACTTTTACGGTGTCGCCCAATTGGCTAACAGTGAGTAAGTCACGTACTACGCATGGATGCATAAACTCCTTGTAACCAGCTGTCTTCCAAGACCAATAGTAGTCGGCTTGTTTACCAATCAAACCATTCTCTTTGATAAGCACGGTGAGGAGATATTCGGTGGTAGTAGTATTAGCGACTTGACCGCTAACAGTTACATTGAGCTCGCGAGTTTCTGCGTTGTAAGTGTGATCAATCACCACAGATGCTTCTGCGGTTGCTGGGCATTTGCTTGCAATGATTTCAGCCATGCCATCTTCTACCAGAGAACCAGGGTGGAAAGCGATGGCTGTACCTGTGATTTTAGTACGGTTCATTGCCATGTTAGGGGCACCTTGTACTCCACATGTGGAAGCAATCTTAGCACTCTCTGGAATGGTATATTCATCTTCGTTGTAACCTTCATGATGGCTCACCCAAACACATGGGGTAGCGGATATATAATCCCTATACTCCATAATGCTATACATACCGTATGGGCAGTAACCGCATTGATCGCCCGTAAAGTGCTCAATGAGGTATTTACGTGGGAATGATGTAGGCACATCTTGTGCGGACATAGATACTGCTGCTAATAGCAGAAAAGCGATAAAAATCTTTTTCATACCTTAATTTTTATTTGTTGATAGACTAACGTTCGTGTTATAGACTATTGTTTGATATACTTCTTACCATTGATAATGTAAATACCAGCAGGCAACTCCTCCCAATTGGTAGTAGGCATACGCTGACCGAGCAGACTGTAGATGATATTGTTGGTAGGGAGTACCACTACATCTTCTACTGCTGTATCCTCGTCTTTGTAACTATATTGGATAGTGAGTGTCAGGGTTGGATTGACACCATCGTTGAATTCGTAAACAATAGTCTCAGTACCTTCCTCTAAAGGAGTATAGTGGGTAAACCAACTGCGTTGCATAGGCAACGAACCAATCGTAAATTCACACACTTGGCTCAGTTCGCCGTTTCCAGATACGCAGTTGCCTGCGGCGCAGAATTGGTCAATAATGCCTGTTGATTGGCGTGTGATGGTTACGGTAATGTTTTGTGACTCATCTGAGTACAATTGTCCTCTTACTTCCATCAAAGCCTCTTCCAAATCTTCGTCCCACTCGTATTCGGTGATGCGAAGGGTCGTGTTTTGGGTGATTTCAGTAGTCACTTCTTCGTCGTCAATCACTTGATAGACGGTCAGATGCAATGCTGCTTGCAGGCTCAATGCTGCGAACAGTACAAAAAATGATGTAAAAATTTTCTTCATTCTCGTTATGTTTATAAATTATTATTCTATGGTAATTCGTGTTTCTTTCGCTTGTACCACTTCGCCGTTTACGCTAACGATGGTCACGATATTGCAGTTCTCTTTTACAACTTTCTCTGGTAGGGTATATTCGTACACTACCTGCTGAGTCTGATGTGCTTCGATAGGTAGGACGTCGCCCCAGATAGGTGTGATAGAGGCACGTAGGAGATGATTGTGTGCATAGTTCTTGTCTGTACCCTCTGGTTTCTTTTGGCTACCTATCACAGCATCTTCGGTGAGCCATATTTGTAGAGTGGCTTCGATGGCTTGGGTATCTAGATTGGTTATATCTACTGCCATCCAAATGTCACGACTATCTGCATAGCCTATTGCTTCATGTGATAGGAGAACAGGTTTGGGAGTTGCATACGCTTGACTGATAAGCGTAGCCCATTTGTCGAAGTCGTTAAAGTAACCCTTTGTCTCGTCTTTAATCATATTGACATTACCTGTAGGGAATGGGGTAGTGTTGGTTCCGCCCATCTTAATGTAAATACTGTCTGCTTCTGGACAGGTATAGTTGAGGGCTGGTTTGTTGTTGTGACGGGTGTTGGGATTACTCTCTGGGTGCAGTACCACTACTACGAGGTTCTCGCCGTATTGTTCTTGGAGTCGATGTGCTTCTTCTGCCGCAGTAGGACAGTTGACACATTGCCAACCCGAATATTCTATTAGGAGCGATGTGCGTTTCACTGCGCTAGGGTCGGTAGGGGTGAAGATTACTTTATCACGATCACCTGGTCCGATCACTTCGCAAGCAGTTAGCGCCACTATTGCGAAAGCGACATATAAGTATTTAAGAATTGTCTTCATATTGTTCATGGGTCTTATCGGTCTCATAAGAGTCATGGGATTTACCATGTGAAACTATAAGTGATTGCTAATCCTTCTTGCTTTGGAACATAGCGACATACGCCACCCGAGCAGTTAAAACCTTCGCGTGTCTTGGTATAACTCATCATAATGCGATGCGCATCCATGTTCAGGGTATAAGTAAATGTGTAATAATGTTCATTAGTAGCATCTGGGGTGTTACCTATATTATACATCCATTGTCCTGATAATATTACATGACGCCATAGACTCAACTCATATAGTGCTGCTATCCATTGCCCCTCGTCTTGTTTAGTGTAGAGGTACTGTAACTCGGCACGCATTTGTACATTTTTGGTAGTGGCATATTTGGCTTCCACTACGCCAATACCAGAGCGAATAAGGTCGCCGTGACCTTCTACCACTTGTTTGTTGTAGGTTTGGTACATGGCCATTGCGCCAATATACCATTGTTTATTGAGTTTCTTGTTAAGCTCTAAATTGACATCGGTGTAGTATGGTATTTCTGTCATTCCAAACCATGTGTCGGTTGTACCGCGGATATGCGAAGCGTTGAGTTTGAGGGTTGTTCCATAGCGTCCACCCATCTTTGTGCCGCGCTTCCAAGTGTAACGGATTTCACCTTGAAAAGCCCATTCGTTGGCGGTCTTTTCTGTACCATATGGATATAACGAAGCCAGCATATAGGTGTGTTGTGTGGCAAATGGAGGCATATGGTTGATGGTACCAGCCATGAGGTTGGCCTTTCTATCCGATCGCATTGACATGTTCTCCGAACGTTTGGCTTGTGCCAAAATTGCCAACCCTTTTTGTGAGTAACTGAGTGACATCAGCAATGCCTCGCCATGATTGTAGCTATAGTTGTTTAATATGCTAGGGTCGTTAGCTTTGTAGGCATACTCTACCAACGCATTCCAGCCCTTCATTTGGAATTGTGCACGCACGCTACCTGCACCTACCCATTGAGGCAGGTTATAGTAATAGTCGTACTTACCCTCTGGCTGAATGACGGTATTGGTGATAATGGTATCCTCTTTTTGATACTTGCTTACATAGCTTCCGCCTATCGTGAGGTTAGCCCCCGCTTCTTGCAATTGGGGAATCCACTCTTGCAAACCAAGATCGATATTGGCACCGAGTACAGCATCTTGCTTGTAGTTCCAGCCCCAAGCCTTATCGTCGTAGCAGTTCCAATTACGTCGTTGCTTACCGCCTAATGCGGTGATGTAGATACCTTTGTATGGGGTTGCCTCGATCTTTCCGCCGCGCAATGCGTTATCTACACCCAGCGCGCGATCTTCGTACAAGCGCAGCACCATACCACTGCCAAACTGACCA
>JAZUCY010000040.1:0-40750 GCA_045639365.1 Paludibacteraceae bacterium | reverse complement strand
CACGACTCACCACATGGTTTGACGTACATATCCCTACACTTGACCTAGAGCGTCCTGAAGTATGTTCACCTATGACAGACTCAGCATTGGTATGGCTGGAGAAATTTGCTTTCGATGGTTTCCGACACGATGCTTGCAAACACATTCCACTCAACTATTGGCGCGAACTTGGTCAAAAGATGAAACAACGCTATCCTAATCGTCACATATGGATGATTGGTGAGACATATGGCGACCCATCTTTGATTGGCTCATATGTCAAGACTGGTATGCTTAACGCGCAATTCGATTTCAATATCTACCATACTGCCATAGATGTACTCGGCAAACCTGAGCAATCACTCGCACGCATGAACAATACCATTCTAGAGTCTTTATCTGCTTATGGTTCACACCATACCATGGGTAATATATCTGGCAATCATGATAAGTGCCGTTTCATATCACTTGCAGGTGGCGCTGTTCGCTGGGACGAAAACGACAAAGCTGCAGGTTGGGAACGACAAATAGGCGTAACAGCTGATGGCGATAAAGAGAAAGAAGCACACGCATACAAGATGGCCATGTTGCTCGAAATGATCAACTTCACCATTCCTGGCGTTCCTTGTGTATATCAAGGAGATGAGTACGGTGAAGCTGGTGCTAATGATCCTGATAACCGCCACATGATGAAGTTCAGTGGACTCAATAATGAGCAACAAGCTTTCCGCCAAAAAGTACAAGAGTTGGCACAATTGCGTCGCAACAATATGGCATTGCTCTATGGTGAATATATTCCAGTCAAAGCAACCAACGATACACTTCGTTTCAAACGTATGTACATGGGCGATGTTGTAGAAGTAGAGATTAGCCTCGTAGGCGAAAGCAGCATCACAGTAAATGGTGAGAAAATATTCACAGTATAATCATAACAACAATTATAATTTGAACAACATGAAAAAAATTCTTTTCGCAGCGTTAGGGTTGCTTTGCTTGGCATCCTGCGCAAAGCAGTCTTGCTGCCAATTGGAGCATCCATGCTATTCGTACGATGCGACAATCTATGAACTTAACACCCGCCAATTAACCGAAGAAGGTACCTTCAAAGCTGCAGAAGCAGTATTGCCAGCATTGAAAGAGATTGGTGTAGATATCATTTGGATCATGCCTATCCAACAGATTGGTGTACTGGAGCGCAAAGGCACCTTGGGTAGTTACTACGCAATTACCGATTACTGCCAATTCAACCCAGAGTTTGGTACACGCGCCGACTTCGAGCATTTCCTCGCAGAAGCACACAAGTTAGGATTGAAAGTCATCCTCGACTGGGTAGCTAACCACACCGCTCCAGATAGCGAGTGGACAAAAAACGACGGCTGGCACTACCGCGATAGCCTCGGCAACCTTATGGTACAATACGACTGGACAGACATCTCCAAACTCAACTATGACAACCAAGACATGCGTGCTGCTATGAAGCAAGCTATGCACTGGTGGATGGATACTATCGGTATCGATGGTTTCCGTTGCGACGTAGCAGGCGAAGTACCTACCGACTTCTGGAACGAAGCTATGGCTGAAATCCGCGCTAAACACCCAAATATGTTCACATTGGCTGAGGATGAAGCTGAAGCACAAGACCTCACTGAGACTGCGTTCGATATGTACTATGGTTGGGAGCTCCACCACTTGATGAATGGTGCAGCACAAGGCAGCAAGACCGTAGAGGATTTGTGGGGCTATTTTGCAAAAGTAGATACTACTCTCCGCAAAGAAGCTATCCGTATGAACTTCACCTCTAACCACGACGAGAACTCATGGAGCGGTACCGAGTTCGAGCGCATGGGCGATGCTGCTAACCTCTTCGCTGCATTCACATACGTTGTGCCAGGTATGCCAATGATCTATACAGGTCAGCCAAGTGGCAACCACCACCGTTTGCAGTTCTTTGAGAAGGATCTCATCGACCGCGTAGAGAATGCACCACAACACGAGATGTATAAGAAACTCAACGCTTTGCGCGCAGAGAACTTTGCCCTCTGGAGCAACGAGATTGGTGCTCCTATGGTTCGCATTGCTGCTGATAACGACAAGATCTTTGCATGCGTTCGCCACGCTGTTTGCCCAAAGAACAACAAAGAGAATACTGTAATCGCAGTGATGAACATGTCTGCTGAGGAGCAAACCGTTAACCTCACCATTGACCAATATGCTGGCGAGTACAACTGCCTCTGCGGTAAGACTATGGCTATCGAGGCTAACCAAACCCTCACACTCAAACCTTGGCAACACATCATCTTGACCAAGTAATACGTTAGCTCTTACGTAAGGTAACCAATCAAAAAGCAGTGTCGCAAGCACTGCTTTTTTGTATGGCATAACCTGCATAGTGATTGTATAGGACAGATTGGCATAGATTTTGTGCGAAAAAAAGAAACAATACGCGATATCATGTTAATACAATTCTTAGGTGCAGCAGGCGAAGTAACAGGTAGCAAGCACCTCATCACAACAGACTCAGGAAAGACAATACTGCTGGATTGCGGTATGTATCAGGGAAAAGGTATGGAAACCGATGCTGCCAATCGCGAGTTAGGTTTCGACCCAAAAGATATTCATTATCTATTGCTTTCGCATGCACATATTGATCACTCGGGTCTGATACCCTATATTTATAGTCTTGGTTTTCGTGGTAAGATTTACGCTACACCTGCCACGCGTGACTTGTGCGAATTGCTATTGCAAGACACGGCTTTCATACAAGAACAAGATGTGCGTTGGTACAATAAAAAGATGCACCGTCAGCACAAACCCACTATCAAGCCACTATTCGATAGCCATCATGCCCAACAGGTCATGAAACTCTTTCGCACCGTAGAATACGATAAACCCTATCGCTTGGACGATGAGATAGAGATACAGTTCACCAATTCAGGACATATGCTCGGTTCTGCGATTATTAGCCTCAATATCAAAGAACATGGCCAAATGAAACGCATTGCTTATACAGGTGATGTAGGGCGTTTGCATAGCCATATCCTGAGTACACCTCAGGCTTTCCCACAATGTGATTACCTGATTTGCGAATCCACCTACGGCAATCGTCTGCACGACGATGAGCTCGTATCGGAAGAGCATCTATTGGGAGTGGTGGAAGAAACATGTATGTATAAGAAAGGCAAACTACTCATTCCATCCTTCTCCGTGGGCAGGACACAAGAGATTGTATATGTACTCAATAAGTTGTACAACGATGGACGATTGGAGCGTGTGCCGGTATATGTTGATTCTCCTTTATCGGCCAACGCTACGGAGATTTTCCGTCGATATGCCGATACCTTGAACGAAGAGGTGCGTGATACCATGCGCTTTGATCCCGATCCTTTTGGATTCAATACGCTACGCTATATCACCGATGTGCAACAGTCCAAAGCCCTCAACCGAAGTGAACAACCATGTATCGTCATTTCCTCCTCTGGTATGTTGGAGGCAGGACGAATCAAGCACCACGTATCTAACCATATAGATGACCCTACAACGACTATTCTGATTGTAGGCTATTGCACTCCCACATCGTTAGGAGCACGTATTCAAGACCCTACTCTTCGCTTTGTGAGTATTTTCGGTTACGACCATCGTATCCGTGCACAAGTAACTAAGATAGAAGGATTTAGCGGACATGGTGACTATCATGAGATGATACAATACTTCTCCGCGTGCCAAGATGTGAAGCAAATACAGAGGACCTTTATCGTACATGGCGATGCGCAAGCACAAGGCGCGTTCAAAGACCATCTTTACGAAGCAGGCTTCCGTCATATCACGATTCCACAGAAAGGTGAGAGCGTGGTGATTTAAGTGGCTATTGGCGATGGGCTAGCCATACTAGTTCTGCTAGCCATACTAGAATAAAGAAGAGAGTAGTCGAATCGACTACTCTCTTTTGATTGATTATGCTGTTTTAGCAATTATTTCTTGAAATAGCGGTTGTACAAGCCCTCAAAGCCTTTGCCGTGGCGAGCCTCGTCCTTAGCCATCTCGTGTACAGTATCGTGGATAGCATCCCAGTCCATAGCTTTTGCGCGCTTAGCAATACGGAGTTTATCGTCGCAAGCACCAGCCTCAGCCATCATGCGCTTTTCAAGATTCTCCTTGGTGCTCCATACTACCTCACCCAAGAGCTCAGCAAACTTAGAGCAGTGCTCTGCCTCTTCCCAAGCGTAGCGTTTGAATGCCTCTGCAATCTCAGGATAACCCTCGCGATCTGCTTGGCGAGACATAGCCAAATACATACCTACCTCTGTTGCTTCACCCATGAAGTGTGCGTTGAGGTCTTTGATCATCTCCTCATCGGTATCTTTAGCTACACCAATGATGTGCTCGCAAGCAAATGCGATACCTGCGCTCTCATCTACTTCTTTCCAAGTTACTACTTGTTTGCATTGTGGGCAACGCTCTGGTGCTGGTGCGCCCTCGTGTACATAACCACAGATTGGGCAAATAAATTTCTTTGTCATATTCGTTTTTTGATTTTACAAGTTAATAATTTGTTTTAACAATTGATTAAGTACAAATATCGTGCCAAAATCTTAATATTTAACACGAAAAACGTAAAAAATCTACTTTTTTTATCCACCACAACGGCTGTAACCACACTCACGGCAGTGCATACATCCTTCCTCGAAAATCAAGGAATTACCGCAGTTAGGACAAGATTGTCCTTGTACGACAGTACCGTCTTGGATATATTTCTTAAGAGCTCGTTCTACACCAACTTTCCATGAGTTGATTGTCTCCGAATCCATTTGCAAGCTGCTAATCATCTTGATCACTTGGTCAATAGGCATACCATAGCGCAAGACACCAGAGATGAGTTTTGCGTAGTTCCAGAACTCCTTGTCGAACTTGTAACTCAATCCTTCCATGGTGGTCTTGAAACCACGTGAGTTAACAAATTGGAAGTCATAGCGTTTGGTTCCATCCTCTTGTACGACACGAATAATCTTACCTTTTGTCACAGACTTAGGCAGCAAGATACCCTCCTCATCGTCAGCAAGACCGGTAAAGATTTCGTATGGAACGCCCTCTTTTAGACCTACGAATGCAATCCATTTGTCTTTGTTGTTTTGGAAGCGTACCACATCGCACTCCAATTCTGTTGGGCGCACACGTACCTTATTATCAAAGCATACGCATGTTTTATCTTCCTTCTTCTCTTCTTTCTTCTTCTCTTTGATGCCCTCGAGCACGCCCGTACGTGAGCCATCGCGATATACAGTACAGCCTTTGCAGCCTGAGCGCCAAGCCTCTTCATAGAGTTGTCCTACAAGTTCTTCGCTCACATCATTAGGCAAGTTAATAGTCACTGAGATGGAGTGATCTACCCACTTTTGGATAGCACCTTGCATGTGCACTTTCTCGAGCCAGTTCACATCGTTAGCAGTTGCTTTATAATAAGGTGATTTGGCTACCAACTCGTCAATCTCAGCAGGGGTATAGCGGTGGGTAGCATCGTAGGTATAACCATTGGCATTCATCCAAGTAATGAACTTGTGGTGGAATACCACATACTCCTCAAAGCTATCACCTACTTCATCCACGAGATCTACGTGTACGTTCTTGTCGTTTGGATTCACCTTACGACGGCGACGATATACAGGTTGGAATACAGGCTCAATACCAGAGGTAGTTTGGGTCATAATACTGGTCGTACCAGTAGGCGCAATAGTCAAGCAAGCGATATTGCGACGACCATGTTGTACCATCAATTCGTACAACTCAGCATCTGCCTCTTTGAGGCGTTGGATATATGGGTTATTCTCCTCACGTTTCGCATCATAAACCTTGAATGCACCACGCTCTTTGGCCATAATCACACTACTGCGATAAGCTGCGAGTGCGAGGGTCTTGTGTACTTCTACGGAGAAAGCGGTTGCTTCTGGAGTACCATAGCGCAATCCCATAGCGGCGAGCATATCGCCTTCAGCGGTAGTACCTACACCAGTGCGGCGACCTTGGGTGGTCTTATCCAAGATTTTCTCCCACAACTCACGCTCGGTACGCTTGATAGACTCAGACTCTGGGTCAGAACCCACCTTAGCAAGAATCTTCTCAATCTTCTCAACCTCCAAGTCAATGATGTCGTCCATCATGCGTTGAGCAACAGCTACGTGCTTCTTGAAGAGTTCGAAGTCAAACTCTGCCTCTGCTGTGAAAGGATTCTTCACGTAACTATATAGATTGATAGCCAACAGACGGCAACTATCGTATGGACACAATGGAATCTCACCACAAGGGTTGGTGCTGACGGTCTTGTAACCAAGGTCGGCATAGCAGTCAGGCACTGACTCTTTGGTGATAGTATCCCAGAAGAGCACACCTGGTTCAGCAGATTTCCATGCATTATGGATAATCTTCTTCCACAGTTTGTGCGCATCTACCTCTTTGGAGAAGGAAGGAGTAGCTGCATCAATAGGATATTGTTGTTGATACATTTGTTTGTTGATAGCCGCTTGCATAAAGTCGTCATGCACTTTAACGGACACGTTCGCACCAGTTACCTTGCCTTGCTCCATTTTGGCATCAATAAATGCCTCGCTATCTGGGTGCTTGATACTTACGCTGAGCATCAATGCGCCACGGCGACCATCTTGTGCTACCTCACGAGTAGAGTTGCTATAACGCTCCATGAAAGGTACCAAACCAGTAGAGGTAAGAGCAGAGTTCTTAACAGGGCTACCATGAGGACGAATGTGGCTCAGGTCATGACCTACTCCACCACGACGTTTCATAAGCTGTACTTGCTCCTCATCGATTTGGATAATCGCACCGTAGCTATCCGCACTACCATCTTGACCAATGACAAAGCAGTTGCTCAAACTAGCAACTTGATAATCGTTGCCAATACCTGTCATTGGACTACCTGCTGGCACAATGTACTTAAAGTCACGCAAGAGTTCAAACAACTCTGCCTCCGACATAGGATTCGCATACTTATTTTCTACGCGCGCGATTTCGCTTGCCAAACGATGATGCATATCGTCTGGGGTCAATTCGTAGAGATTTCCAAAGGAATCTTTTAATGCATACTTGGTACTCCAAACACGAGCAGCCAATTCGTCACCACCAAAATAACTGACGGACGCTTGTTCTGCTTCTTTTTGGGTAAAAATCTTTTTCTCCATGATATATAAATAGTTACAATTTTTCAACAAAGATATTACGCTTCAATAGGGGCGAAATCGGGTGCAAAGGTAGTACATATTTATGATATATGCAAGTTTTTTGAAGAAAAAAGTTTTCAACAACCATGCAAAGTTGTCCAAAATAAAAATGCAAATCACTAAATATAAGCGACTTGCATTTTTTATAAATGTTGAAAAGTTTTCTAAAAAGAAAAAGTTATCAACAGCTTACGTTGTCAATTTGTGCAATCATAGCATTGCAGCAAGTTGTTCCGTTTTCATCAACTTGTTGATATTGTACGGCATTCTCTGTTTTCAAAAAGCGTGTGTACATCACATCTCCTTGATAGAGTTCTTTTACATAGTTAATATCCAATCGAAAAGGCTTTTGGTTGTCATACGCACGCACGGCGTTTACCATCCACTCGAGGTATTTGCAGGAATTGCAATGGCAGTTATAATCCACGTCGGAATATTGTATTTCGTGCAGAATTTCGCCTGTTTGAACGGCAGTCGTATCATCTTCCAGATTATCCAACTGAATAGGTCTAAAACGAGGGGCACGAGCCATATTCAGCACTTCGCCATCTACGGCACCTTCAAACATAGGGTAATCAAATATATTGGCAATCTCACGTGTCTGTAAGTTGAGTACCGCCCAAACTGACTTGGCGCAACCAATAAGCGTTTCTGTACCGTCAGCTTGTGGTTGATAGATACGAAAATCACGCACAGAGAGCATGTGTGCATTGCGCTCAATCCATGTTTCCACAATCATTTGTTCGCCATGTTTAGGAAGGAACATCATTTCCATATTGAGGTGTGTGATGATCCAAGTATAGTTCATGGGTAAGAGCGAGGGGATACCTATGCCCATCTCATCTGCCACTTTGCCTGCTATGTTTAGCAGGTAATTCTCCATAGAGTACAGGCGAAGGCGACGCGATGCATCCACGTCTTGGTAAGGTACGGTGATAATATGTCTGTATTTCATGCTTTGGATAATTACAAGTTTATATTTGTGGGCAAAGGTACAATATTTTTTTGGAATGGCAAAATATTCTCAAAAAAATGTGTTATTTTCGTTTTAGGTGAACTGTGTAGATGTAGGTGTTAGCAATGGGGAATTGAATATAATGCGCATGTTACTTAATGATAACCAATGTAGCCCCCTCTTCATAGGTAGCAAAGTCTGCATCATGCACCTCTACACGGTTGGCGAAATCGCGCTTGAGTATCTGACGTATCTCATTGCGTAGTACCCCATTGCCCTTACCATGTACAATGACGATTCGTTTGCCACGATAGCGAATATATTGCTGCATCTGCATACGAAAATAACGCAATTGATACTGGTGCTTCTCAACATCTGTCATACCTGCACCATTAGTAGGCAATGCCTCTACATGTAGATCAATCACAAGCTCATCTCGCTGTCGTTTAGCACGTTTGGCTACTGGTGTGTGCACTATTGGGGATGGTGTTGGCGGTTTCTGAGGCACAGGACGGACACTGTTGGCTACACGTTGGTAGCTATGCGCAGATTGACATGGCACACAACTGCTGGCAGGTATAGGTCCTACATCAAATCCATCATCCGTTTCTACCCAAACAAGTTGGCGCTTATCATCTACCTGAATAACCGTTCCTCCACCTACAACATCCAGAAATCGTATTTTATCGCCCTTACGCATAACTATATAGATATTTTATGCAAAGATACACAATTTCGTTGAAAGAATCAAGAAAATGATAAAGAAAAGTCATTTTTTGCGCAAAAACATTGATTATTTACAAAAAAATCAGTACTTTTGCACTCGCGTTCTCATTGGAATGTCTTGCCTGTGGGAACCCCAATACCATAAATCGTATGAAACTGACTGATATAAGTACAGCCCACAACATGGGCATTGAATTAGAGATAGCTGAGGGCTTGCAAGCAGGCTTCCCTACCCCAGCACAAGACCATACAGGAGATACTATTGATCTCGCTCGTGAGATGGTGCGCCACCCGGAAAGCACTTTCTACGCCCGCATAGCTGGTAACAGCATGATAGAAGCCGGCATACACGATGGCGACATTGTGGTAATTGACCGTTCGTTAGAAGCACAGAATGGCAACTATGTAGCTGCCTGCATAGATGGCGAATTTACCATAAAAGAGTATCAATTCGACGCCAAAAATCAATGTGCGTGGCTCATACCGCATAACAAAGAATTTCAAAAGATCAAAGTAACCGCAGACAATCAATTCTGTATTTGGGGTGTCATCACATTTTGTGTGCACAAATTGTAGTATATAATGTAGAGGTATGATGTACGCACTATGCGATTGTAATAATTTCTTCGTATCGTGTGAGCGAGTGTTTCGCCCCGATTTAGAAGGCAAGCCCGTCATTGTCCTATCGGGCAATGATGGTTGTGTAATATCGCGTAGCAATGAAGCTAAAAAACTCGGCATTAAGATGGGCACGCCATTCTTCCAAATAGAAGCCCTTGCAAAGAATGGGAAAATAACAGCATTCTCCTCAAACTTCAATTTGTATGGAGACCTGAGCAGTCGAGTGATGAGCATACTTGCCAAATACACGCCACGATTGGAACAGTACTCCATCGATGAAGCATTTTTGCATGCAGATCATCTACCCGTAGAGCAACTCAAGCCCTATTATGAAAAGGTACGCAAACAGATACTCAAATGGGTAGGCATACCAGTGTCTATTGGATTAGCACCCACCAAGACACTCGCCAAGATTGCCAGCAAGTATGCTAAGCAATATCCTGCCTACAACGGCGTGTGTATCATCGATACCGATGAGAAACGGCAGAAAGCCCTGCAAGGGTTTGCCATCGGAGATGTGTGGGGAATTGGTCGTCAGGCACAAAAGAAGCTCCTACCAGCAGGTGTAATAACAGCATGGGACTTCAGCCAAAAATTACCTGAGTTCGCTAAGAACCTACTGCACAAGCCTGGGCTACAAACCTGGCAAGAACTAAATGGCCATGACTGCATAGATATCTCAGAGCGCGAAGAAAGACAAAGTATATCGCAGTCGCGCACCTTTGAGCGAGGCATTACCGACTTAGCCACCTTGGAGAAAGTTATGGCAGACTTTATGAGTTACTGTGCCGATAAACTACGCAAGCAGCATAGTCTATGTCGCCAGTTTATCGTATATGCGCACACCTCACGCTTTGCTCAAGAGGATTTGCAAGTTATTCATCAAGTAGTAACGCTACCTTTCCCTACTGCTATAACGACGGAACTTATAGGCTATATGTTGGCTGCATTGCGTAAGCAATGGCGACCATATCCCTACAAGAAAGCGGGCGTGGTGCTGATGAACCTCAGTTCGGCAAATAATGCTCAACAAATGTTATTTGATGAACGACCCAAGGAGCGTGATGAGCGACTACAAAAAGCTATCGATCATATCAATAGCCAGTACGGCAAAACAGCACTTAAAGTAGCAACACAAGTGCTAAAGACAGACAAGCCACTAACTAAACGCGAGAACCTATCTCCTTGCTACACAACAAACCTTAGAGATATATTAGTGCTGAAGTGCTAATTTGAAGAATTGACACAATCTTATATTTCAACTACTGTGATACCTGCTCCACCGCGGTCGGGGTCACCATCGTGAAAAACAATATCACCCGAACGGAGTCGGCGCATGGACTTTTGGCGCTCTGTCAAATAATCACGAACCACCTGTTTGAGCGCACCCGTACCTGTACCATGCAAGATAGAAACCTGCTCGGCATTGACCATCAAGGCATCATCTATATACGCAATCAATATCTCCAATGCCTCGTCCACACGCAAACCGCGAATATCCAACTCGCGCTTAAACGAGAGCTTCTTTCTGCGCAATTCATCTGCTACATTGCTACTAACCAGTTTTGGTTTAGGGGTACTACTCTCTTGAATCAGTTTAGCTGGGTTCTTAGTTAAGACTTTCAAATCACTCAAATCGCGTAGCACTTTCTTTTGCTTCTCCACTTTGGCAGGTTCCTTCTTATCTCCCTTTCCTTTCTGGAGAGGTTTAGGCGAGGTCTCTACTTGTGTCTTCAATTTCTCTACTTTCTGGCGAGCAGCCTGAGTGGCTTTCTTCTCGGCTTTGGCCTCCTTGATCTCACGAATAGTACGCTCAATAGTCGCATTACTCTTGCGCAACAAATCAGCTGCTTCCGCATTTGCCTCCTCAATAATGGCACGTTTCTTGGCTTTGATACCTGCCATCTGCTCCTCGTAATGCGCAATCTTCTCTTCAAGATGTTTCTCTTTCTGACGGATATTCTGGCGCTTATTCTCCCAATAACGCTTATCGCGTGCAATATCTTGCAAATGCTTATCGTAGTCAATATGCTCCTCACCTACAATATCCGTAGCACGCTGAATAATCGTTTCGGGCAAACCAATCTGACGAGCAATCTCCACCGCAAAACTACTACCTGCTTGACCAATAGACAATTGAAAAAGCGGTTTGAGTTGACCACGGTCGTAGAGCATGGCACCATTGATGATACCCTTTGTACGCTCAGCAAGGTGTTTGAGATTGCCGTAGTGCGTCGTCACGACACCAAAAGCACGTTGCTCATTGAGCTGCGAGAGCACCGCTTCAGCTATCGCACCACCAATCATAGGCTCTGTACCCGTTCCAAACTCATCAATGAGCAACAATGTATGCGCATCGGCATAACGCACAAAGTGCTTCATATTTCTCAAATGCGATGAGTAAGTCGATAAATCATCCTCAATCGACTGTTCATCACCTATATCAATCAACAATTGCTTGAAAAAGCCCATTCGACTTGCCTCACTCATCGGTACTGGCAAACCACATTGCAACATATACTGCAACATAGCCACCGTTTTAAGGCACACCGACTTACCACCAGCATTAGGACCACTGATGACCAATATGCGGTTGTCCGTCAAACGAATAGTAAGCGGCACAACCGTTTTGCCTTGACGACGGAAATTGAGCAACAAAACGGGATGGTATGCCTCGCGCCAATCAATCATCGGTTGCTGCGATAATTCAGGCACAATAGCATGCATATCAATAGCAAAAAGGGCTTTTGCACGCAGGAAGTCCACATCTCCAAGATAGGTTTCCGTCTCCAATATATTGGGCACCTCAGGGCGCAGCTGTGCAGTGATCTCCAATAAAATACGAATACGCTCACGACGCTCTTCACCCTCCAATTCTCGTATCCTATTATTCGCCTCTACCACCTGTTGTGGCTCAATAAACACCGTCTTACCCGTGGCAGACTCATCGTGCACGATACCACCAATCTTGCGCTTATATGCAGGTGGTACAGGCAACACCAACCTACCCTCACGCATAGTAGGGGCAGCATCTTTATCAAGTATGCCTTCGGCTTGCGCCTGGCGAAGAATAGCGTTCAACGCACGAGAGACAGAACCTTGCGAAGCAGTAATCTCCTTGCGCAAACGGGCTAGTTCAGGCGATGCATTGTCGCGCATCTTACCATAGCGGTCAAGAATCTTGTCAATAGAGGCGATGAGGCGATCAGGCGAAAATGCGTGGATATTACTCAAATGACCCTCAACTCCCGACTCCTGACTCAACAATGGATACTTCATCTTATCCAACGCAGCAAAAAAACGCTCCAACTGCGCTGCATAATCCAACATCTTACGCAGCGAAAAGAGTTCTGCTTCGTCCATAAAAAGTCCCTCTATACGAATACGCGAAAGTGCTTCGCGCAAGTCATATATCTCACCGTGAGGAAAAGCCAAAGCGGGGTCATTGAGCAGCGCCATCATCTCACGCACACGACTAAGCAAGTCGCGTACCGCAGGATAATGCGTGAGCCACTGCATGGCATCTACACGCTCCTTGCCCAAAATGGACATACAACAACCCTTCAAACCATCACGAATGACTTGAAAATCAATTTTTTGTTCTATGTTGTGGGGGTAAATCATTGTTTCTGTGGGTGTAAAGTGTAGGGTGTAAGGTGTAAGGTGTAAAGGAACGAATTATGCTAATAAACGAATATCTTTCAGCACTTTGGCACCTGCTGCTTCATTGAGTTTGCGTAGCAGATCATAGCGGATATCAAAGAGCTGCGAGCGCAAAGCTGCCGAACGTATATGCACAAAGAGCACACCATTTTTGACTTCACTTTCTCCCAAATATTGCACTACGGTTGCCCCTAACACCTCAGGCAAGAGCGCAAGAACCTTGCGCTCCAACAGCGGTTGCTCCAACTCTGACCCATGAATAAAATCAGCAAGCAATTCGCCTATTGACCGTGCTTTATGTACCTCTTTATCTGACACTTATCGCAAATTCAATCGTTGCTGTGTAGTCAATGGGGTGCCATACGGAATGCCATTGAGTTGGTAAAGGCTTTTGAGTTTGATACCGTATTTCTGCGCTATCGTCCAAGCATCATCACCTGGGCGGAAATAGTAGGATGGATAGCGACGTTCAGCACGATTCTTCTTAGGGTAGATATAAACTATATCACCTTCCTTCAGCTCGCGCGTATCAAGTGCATCATTGTACTTGCGCAATGTACGCTCGTACATATTCAAGAACAAAGCCAACGAAGCGAATGTCTCTGTGGAACCTGCAATAATATATCTTACCCCATTGCGTTTGCCCGATCGATGGTTATGAAAGAGCTCCAACTCCTCCATGGGCGGCATGGGATAATCTTCCACCTGCGCAGGTTCTACGAACGTGACCTCAGTGTCTTCTTCGCTTGTGGAAGTTTTTTTTTTACTATCACCCGTATTCAGGAGACTCTTGTGAGATGACAGTTTGTCAAGTTCGTACAGTTCGATAATGTTTATCAACTTGCTTGGATACTTAGGGTCAGTAGCATATCCACACTCTCTCAGACCACGTGCCCACCCCTTGTAGTCCTTAACGGACAAGGAGAACAAACTCTCATAGCGTTTGCGCTTGAGGAAAAGGGAATGATCCTCGTAGGAGTCTGCCACATCTGCATACTTACGAAAGCACTCATTGGCACGATTGTCGCTATACTTGTAGGTCTTGCCTGCCCAGTCAGAAGTACACTTAATGCCAAAGTGATTGTTCGCCTTTGTTGCTAACTCGGACTTGCCTGCACCTGACTCCAACAATGCTTGCGCCAAAGTAATAGAAGCAGGAATACCATGTTTGCGCTGCTGCTCAATAGCAATGTGACGATACTCCTCAATATACGCTTCGTATGCCGCATTTCGTGACTGCGCCCAGAGCGTAATGCTCAAGATTGATAAAACAATAACAGTTAATACTTTTCTCATATTCTGTAAATTTGCCGCAAAGGTACAAAAAAATTTGCATATATACAAAATTTATAGTACCTTTGCATAGTTTTTGCAATAAACAAAGCATAATAACTACTTCAAACAACATAATTAGGTATGAAAAAAACATTATTAGGGATTATTTTTAGTCTCGCACTCACAGGGTGCACTTACACCACTGTTTCTAATTTAGAAATGAAAACTATTGAAGTACATGTTCGTGCATCGGATTGGCAATACTCTGATATGATAGACAACAACTATTTTTATTGTGTAATAGATATGCCAGAAATCACCTCTAAAGTATTCAATGAGGGAGAAGTGCAAGCATATCGCATATTCTATGATAATAATAATGAGCCATTCAAACATATTTTACCTGATGTATTTCACAATAAAGAAATTATTGATGGTGAAACCTTCCTATATACAACTACAGTGGATTGCCTTTATGGCGTAGGTTGGTTGGAATTGAATTATCGTGTCAGTGATTTTGTATATGATGAAGGTGATTATAGAGATTTTGCCCCAAAAGCAATGGACTTTAGCATCGTTGTAACTAAAGGTTATTAATTTGCAACGATGTTTAATCTCCCTAATTTATCCTCTCTTCTCAGCCAGCACCAGCACGACGATGTGCAGCAGTTAGCATTGCAACGTAATCGGTTTCCGCAATTGTCGGATACCGATTTCCGTTTCTTCTTGCAGCAAGTCGAGGGTAAACAGCGCACCCGTGACAAATTGCCCATATTAAACCATTTGCCCGATTGGTGGTTTCCCGTTCGCTTGTCCTGTGAGCAATGTAGCAGCGAGGCAACAGCAGGCTACAAAGCCCTGATCTACCCATCTATCTGCCATACCCTTATTGATCTCACGGCGGGCTACGGCGTAGATACATTCTTCATGTCGGAAAATGCTAGAGAGGCACACTATGTGGAGCGCAATGCCGAATTGTGCGCCATAGCGGAACATAATTTCTCGCTCTATCGACCAAAGATACAGGTGCACAATACAACTGCTGAGGAGTTCCTCTCCTCCTTGCCCATATCCAATAGCCAATATCCAATATCCAATACCCTCATCTATCTCGACCCTGCTCGTCGCAGTCAATCGGGAGGTAAAGTGTTCCGCATTGAGGATTGCGAACCGAATGTGATAGAGTTGTTGCCTACCCTTCGCCTGCATGCCAGTCATATCATGATTAAGTTCAGCCCCATGCTGGATATTACAGCGGCACTGCGTGTATTGGGAAATGATTGGGACACGCACATTGTGGCGGTAAATAATGAGGTGAAAGAAGTGCTATTCCTGACGGGTACAGGTGTTATGCATGCGGTGAATATACGCGGTATGCAGACTGACCGATTCTTCTTTAGCCCAGAGAATGAACAACAAGCGCAGCTGACCATAGCCACTGATATTCAGCAGTATATCTACGAGCCCAATGCGGCTATCATCAAAGTTGGTGCATACCGATTAGTGGGTGAGCGATATGAGTTGCAGAAGTTGGACACGAACACCCATCTCTATACTTCAGACAGTTTCAAGTCAGGTTTTCCCGGTCGTGTGTGGGAGGTCATAGAAGCTGAGGTCAAAGACCCTAAGAAGCAATTGGATACTAAAGCCAAATATAGTATCCTCTCGCGCAATTACCCACTCTCGCCAGATGATATTCGCAAGAAGTACAAACTCAAGGATGGTGACGACAGATATCTGCTGGCTGCGCGTCATCAGGGCAAACCCAGACTAATACTGGCTACGCGGATAAAGTAAGGTGTAAAGTGTAAGGTGTAGAGGCAGGGCGCAAAGCAGCATATACAGTGTGCCTTGAAACGCCATACTAAAAGAAAAAGAGGCTTGCGCCTCTTTTTCTTATTTATACATAAATCGTTTAATGCTACGTTTAGGTGTTTTCTCAAACTCTTTCTCTACCAGTTCGATAGCGATGACTTGGCTGTAATTAGGGAGCATCTTATTGAGTTTCACTACGTTCTCCTTCATCACTTGCTCCACGGTCTTGCCTTGCAGCACTTCTGGTTTCGCCAATGAAGGGTCGCTATACACCAATGCCACCAACTTATGCTCACGGTCCACCACCACAGACTCGGTCACAAGAGGCAAACTATTGAGTTTATCCTCGATCTCCTCTGGATAGATATTTTGTCCATTAGGCGAGAGCAACATGTTCTTGCTACGGCCACGGAGGAAGAGATTGCCATCTTTATCCAAGATACCCAAGTCACCCGTACGCATCCAACCGTCCTCGGTAAATGTCTCCTTGGTGGCTTGTTCATTCTTGTAGTAGCCAGCCATCACGTTCACGCCATATACTTGCACTTCGCCCTCTTTCTTGGTTGGATCCTCTGAGTCAATACGGATTTCCATACCAGAAATAACCTTACCGCAAGAACGATATGCATATTTATCCCAATCCTCATAACTGATGAGTGGAGCGCACTCGGTCATACCATAACCTACGCAGTATGGGAAGTGCATTTGCTTCATGCAAGTCTCTACCTCTTCATTGAGCGCAGCACCACCAATAATCAAGTAACGTACGCTACCACCGAAAGCAGTAAGCAATGTATTGCGCACTTTTTTGTGGATCAACTTGTTAATAAGTGGTGTGTGCCAAAGGGCTTTGACAACAGGTTTCTTGATAGTTGGCAATACCTTACCCTTGATAATCTTCTCAATCACCAAAGGCACAGTCAGAATCATAAACGGATGTACTTGCGCAAAAGCCTTCATCAATGTAGATGGGGTTGGAGCTTTGGTCAAGAAATATACCTCAGCGCCGTCGCACACTTGATACAAGAACTCAAACATCAAACCAAACATGTGCGCGATTGGCAACATAGACATCACCTTGTCGCCTGCCTTGTGAGGAATCTTCTTCACCGCAAAGTCAATGTTTCCGCTCAAATTCTTGTGCGTAATCATCACACCCTTAGGGTTACCTGTCGAACCAGAAGTATAGTTCAGCAAAGCCAAATCATCGTGATTATCCGTAGGATAATTCATATCCTTTGCGCTATAGCCATTAGGATATTCAGCAGCAAAAGCAGCTTCTATGCCTGCGTATGCCTTCTCTGCCTCCTCGTTAGCTGCAAATTTTAGCGTAAAGTCGTCCATCAGCACCATGGCTGTCAGTCCAGGCATATTCTTCGCGTCAATTTTCTTCAGCACATTTGGGCCTGTATAGAGCAATTTTGCCTCTGAGTGATTCACCAATGCCTCTACGCCTTCACCTGTAAAATCAGGCAAGATACTTACCGCTACTGCCTTGTATGTCTCCACAGCCAAGAAGGTCACACCCCAGTTACTACAGTTGCGTCCGCACAATGCTATCTTATCACCCTCTTTGATACCCAACAAACGGAAAGTGGTGTGCAAACGTGCAATTTGCGCAGCCAACTCACCATACGTGTAAGAGGTTGCGCCGTCCAAATCTTTCATCGCCAAGTCCGACCACTTGTTAGTAATCGTGTTTTGGAGATAACTCAAATAATGTTTTAATGCCATAATATAGTATATTTATATTAGTTTCACTTTTTTTGTTAGCGAATGCAAAGGTACAACTATTTTTTCGAACGTGCGTTCAAAAATATAGAAAAAATTCATTTTTTTCGTTTTTAGTGCATTTTTCTCTTCTCACAACCTTTACATATCCCATAACCGATAGCCAATAGCCGATAGCCCATCGCCAATAGCCCATCGCCTTTATACTCCTACTTCTTTATCAAATCATACAAATAGTTATACTGTTCGGGGAAAATGTTGAAGTTCATTGGTACTCCTGAGCGACCTGGATCCCAACCATCTTTGATATGTAGGAACATGTGCGCCGTAGTTTCAATAGGCACATTGCCACGAATATCGCCATTGTGCATACTATTCTTGATGGCTTGAACCCACAAACTCAATTCGTGTTCATACAATCGACGTGCTTTTTTATACAATTCGGGGAAACGGCTATACGCAGTGTACATCACTGTCACCACGTTCGAGGTGTTGATATTCTTATTCTCTACTTGATTATAGAACTCCTGCAATTGGTTCAGGTAATACAGCATTGCATCTATCATATCTGGAATTGTCCCTCCCTCTCTTACGCGCTCCAATGCACGTTGCTTGGGTTTAATCAAAAACATATCCACCACCTCTTGGAAGAGTTCATCCTTATCCTTAAAATAGTAATACAACGTACCGCGCCCCATATCCAACGCCGATTGCAAGTCTGTGATAGACACATTGGCATATCCCTCTACCATGTACAACTCTAATGCCTTGAGCAGTATTTTATCCCTACGATCTTCTACCATAATCCTACTATCTTAATTCAAAATTCATAATTATGCCATTTTCGGCTGCAAAGGTATGTAAAATATTTTATATACACAACATTTTTTTACAAAAATCGAACGTTTGTTCGAAAAAAATATACTTTTTCTTCTTTTTTGAACGTTCGTTCGAAAATAATGCACTACCTTTGCCACGGTTTGGCACAAATATTGTCCAAATGCTTATATAAACCTTTAAAAATAGTAGAAGAATGAAGATTAAATCAGCAAATGTGCTAATCACAGGTGGGGCATCTGGGATTGGCAAAATCATGGGGCGAATGGCGTTGGAGAAAGGGGCGAAGGCGTTGATTATTTGGGACGTAAATCAGGAGGGATTAGAAAGTACAGCAGCAGAACTCTCTTCGCGTGGGCGCGTGTATATCTATAAGGTAGATATCACCAACAGTCAATTGGTTGCTCAGACCTACGAGCAAGTTAAACAGGACTGCGGAATGGTGGACATACTCATCAACTGCGCAGGCATAGTCCGTGGTAACAAGACCTTTGACCAACAAACCGAACAAGATATCCGCCTCACCTTGGAGGTGAATACTATCGCACCGATGATCATCACCCGATTGATTCTCCCCGATATGCTTCGTCGCAATCGTGGTCATATCTGCAATATTGCTTCGGCTGGTGGTATGCTCTCTAATCCTAAGATGTCGGTCTATGCTGCGAGCAAATGGGCTGCTATCGGTTGGAGCGACTCTGTGCGTATCGAACTCCAAGAGATGAAGTCCAACGTGCATGTTACTACTGTGGCTCCCTATTTTATCAATACGGGTATGTTCGATGGCGTGAAGTCGCCACTCCTGCCTATTCAGCAACCCGAACCTACATGCAAGAAGATTCTCCGTGCTATTGAGCGCAATCGTACTTTCCGCGGTATTCCGTTCGGCTTCCATTTTATCCGTTTCTGGCAAGCTATCCTGCCTATCCGCCTCTTTGACTTTGTCTTTGGCACAGTTTTTGGTATCTATTCTGCAATGGACAACTTCACAGGACGTAAATAAACATGAAAGATTACATTTCCACTACCCGCACCAAGCAAAAGCAGTATTTCCGCTCGGGTGCTACCCTGCCCCTCTGCTTCCGCCGTCAAATGCTAAGCAAGCTCTCCGAGGCGATGCACCAATATGAGAAACCGCTGGCAGAAGCACTATGGATTGATCTGCATAAATCATACGAGGAAGCCTACCTCACAGAGCTCAGTATCGTCTATGGCGAGATACGCAATCATCTCAAACACCTTCGCTGCTGGGCGAAACCAGAGCGTAAGTCATCGCCTTTGGCGATTATGCCTGCGAGTAGCCGTATTGTCAAAGAACCACTAGGCAATGCACTGATCATTGCGCCATGGAACTACCCTGTTCAACTGCTGCTTAATCCATTAGTAGGCGCGATTTCAGCAGGCTGTACGGCTATGCTCAAACCTTCGCCATACGTACCACACGTTTCCGCCGTGCTCACAGAGATGATTCAGAGCACTTTCCCTGCGGAGTATATAGCTATCGTAGAGGGTAATCGCGAGGTGAATCAGATGTTGCTCGCAGAGCGATGGGACTTGATTTTCTTCACAGGTAGTCCATCGCTGGGCAAAATGGTCATGGAGGCGGCTTCCAAGCACCTCACGCCTGTTGTGCTGGAACTGGGTGGCAAGAGTCCGTGTATTATCGACAAGAGTGCCGACCTCAAGGTAGCTGCTAAACGTGTGGCGTGGGGCAAAGCCCTCAATGCAGGACAGACCTGTATTGCACCTGACTACTTGATGATTCACGAGGAAGTGAAGGATAAGTTCCTCAAATTACTTGTCAAGGAGTGGAAACACCTGCTGACCAAGGACCCACAAAAGGCGAAACACTTTGTGCGTATTGTCAGCGATAAAGCATTGGAGCGTCTGATTGGTTATCTGGACAATGGAACTATCTATCATGGTGGAAAATACGATAAGGCTACACGCTATCTGAGTCCAACTATTTTAACGGATATTCACGAGAACGCTCCTGTTATGCAAGAAGAGATTTTTGGTCCAATCTTCCCTGTATTGCCTTTCAAGGAGATAGATGAGGTCATCACTTTTGTCACCAACCGCGAGAAACCATTGGCACTCTATTATTTCGGCACGCAAGGCGATAAGGTACTGCGCCATACCTCTTCGGGCGGCGCATGTGTGAACGATGTGATTATGCATATTGTGAACCACAAGGTGCCTTTTGGTGGTGTGGGAAACTCAGGTATGGGCAGTTACCACGGCAAAGAGAGTTTCATGGCATTCTCTCACCGCCGTGCTGTGATTAGCACCCCGACTTGGGTGGACATGCCTTTCCGCTATATGCCGTACAAACTATTTAAGTTCGTTAAAAATTTGGTGTAATTCCTCCTTTGCCCTATAGGCAAGAAAAAATAATGCGCATACCACTTGTGTATGTGCATTATTTTGTGTACCTTTGCACCATATTTTGAACCACGCATTGCTACATAACCGCCTCTCGCAATGGTACGAGCAGCATCACCGCATTCTGCCATGGCGCGAAACAGAAGACCCCTATCGGATATGGGTCTCTGAGATTATTCTACAACAAACGCGTGTGAATCAGGGACTTGAATACTACATGCGATTCGTTGATCGCTTTCCGGATATTCAGTCCTTAGCAGCAGCCAACGAGGATGAGGTATTGCGTTATTGGCAAGGATTGGGCTACTATTCTCGCGCAAGAAACATGCACCGCGCCGCTCGCCTCATGGTGGAAACGGGTGCAGAGGTCTTTACTAATGCCCAGCAACTATCGCCCGAAACCATTTTCCGCACCTTGCTATCTATGCCAGGCGTAGGCGAATACACCGCTGGTGCCATATCTTCTTTTGCATTCAATTTGCCCTACCCTGCTCTGGACGGCAATGTCTATCGCGTATTAGCACGTATATTTGATTGCGAAATACCCTTTGACACCACACAAGGAAAGAAACATTTCCACCAATTAGCTGAGCAACTATTAGACAAAGAGCACCCTCGACTATTTAATTCAGCTATCATGGAGTTTGGCGCACTACATTGCACACCTACTTCACCCAATTGTCTCAATTGCCCAATCCAAGAGTGCTGCCAAGCATACGCTCACCATACAGTCGAACTACTGCCCGTACGCAAACCGCGTACCGCCCTGCGCGATCGATTTTTCAACTACACCATCTACTGCACACCCGACATGCAGATACTACTGCATCAGCGGACAGCCAAAGATATTTGGCAACACCTATACGAATTTCCACTCGAAGAAAGCAATCAACTATTGCCCGTACCCAAAGGTGCGCCTACCATTGACCTCAAACATATCCTATCCCACCAACGCTTGCACGCACGTTTTCATATAAAAAGGGTACCTGTATTACCACAGATACCCCATACTATCACAATCTCGTTCGCAGCGATAGATAACTACGCCCTATCACGCCTCACCCTCCGAGCCCTCGATGCTCTTGCTGCCTGTCTCTAATCTGTTTTCCTTAGGAGAAATAGTACGATACTTCTTCTGACGTTGTTGCCAACGCTCACGAGCATATTGCTGCATATCGGTCACCACGTCCATCTCATCGATAATCTCAAAACCAAAAATAGTTTCAATCACGTCCTCAAAAGTCAAAATACCCTGAAAACAACCATAATCATCAATGACCACACCTATCTGTGACTTCTCTTGCAACATTCTATCAAAAATATCACTCACACTGCTCTCCTCATTGAAATAAAGCAACGGACGTTTGATCTCGCCTAAAGTCTTTTGGAATTGGTCTTCCGTCAACTCCTCCAACGCATCATCACGAAGCACATAACCCGTGATAAACTCCTGTGACTCCGCATAGACAGGAATACGAGAGAAATGGTCGTATGCATCGCTATCGTAATATGCTTTGAGAGTCATATTCTCTTGTGCAGTAGCCGCCACCACACGTGGAGTCATCACCTCGTATGCCTTCACTTCATTCAAACGCATCAGGTTACGGATAATCTTATTCTCATCTTCCTCAATCACACCCTCTTCTTCACCCACATTGGCCATAGCTATCACTTCCTCTCTACTCACCGTCGCCTCATCAGGTTCAGGAAAAAGACGAGAAATAAACTCTATCAGTTTCACAACAGGCCACATCACAATAATCAGCACACGGATACTATACGCAGCCAATCCCATCAGTCGTTTCCAATAGGTCGTACCAATAGTCTTAGGAAAAATCTCAGAGAACACCAATATCAAAATTGTCATTACCGCACTGCATACGCCAAACCATACCTCGCCAAAAAGCAAGGTGGCTTGCATACCCACTCCACTGGCTCCGACCGTATTAGCAATCGTATTAAGCGACAAGATAGCCGCCAAAGGACGCTCCGTCTCAGTCTTGTATTGTTTCATCAACGAAGCAGGTTTGTAACCCTCTTCTTCGCGAAGCGTAATGTATGACAATGTGGTGGACATCAACGTGGACTCCAACAACGAACATACAAACGATACGCCGAGTGCGAGAAAAAGGTACAACAGTAAATAACTTATCATAATCTCTTAAATATTGAAACAGACTGCAAAGGTACTGCTTTTTTCTTATATCTACAAATATTTTAACCCAAATTAAGCAATTCTACCAAATGTACCAATGCAGCGGTCACCGCTCTTTGTGTAATTTGCTCCCTTTCGCGAGCAGCACCAAAATGAAAACACTGCGCCTCTGTACCACTTGGGGTAGCCCACGCGATCCACACAGTACCCACCGGTTTATCCGCTGTACCACCCGTAGGACCTGCTATACCCGAAGTAGCAATAGCATAATCCGTGCCAATAAGACTGCGAACACCCTCTGCCATCTGCCGAACGGTAGATTCGCTCACCGCGCCATCCACACTCAGTATTTCTGGTGAAACACCCAACAGATTGGTTTTGACTGAATTATCGTAAGCAACAACAGAACCCATATAGTAAGCCGAAGAGCCTGATTGTGCATTGAGCGCAGCTGCCAAACGCCCACCCGTACAACTCTCAGCTGTACTAATCGTCTTACCTCTTTGCACGAGCAAACGACCTACCAATGCCTCTAATGCAATATCTTCAATAGCTAACACATAGTCTTTAATTAGCGGAAGAAGCCTATCTATCTGCATCTGTAGTTGCTCCACTGTCGCTTCACCATACGAACTCAAGCGAAGACGAATTAGACCATCCTTTGGCAAATAGGCTAAATGCATCGAAACAGGCAATGCATTCTCCCAACCCTCTATCAATATCGCCAATTTTGACTCAGGAATTCCGTGGACTAAAATCGTGCGGTGAATAATCTCTCGCCTCATCGCCTCACCACATAATCGTCCAATATATGGAATAACCTGCTCGGTCATAGCAATCTTCATCTCATGCGGAACACCGGGCATAGCAATCAACACCTTGCCTTTCGCTGTTAGCCTTTCGCCTTTAGCCTCTTTTTCCAACACCATAATCGGTGCGCTACCTACTCTATTGGGCAATATCTCAGCAGCTTGGGGCACCAACCATTGGGTAGCCGTCAAACGATTGAGCGCATCAGGGCGATCTTGGTATAATTCGTAAATATGCTCGCGAACCTGTTTATCTTCAACAAGGGTTGTACCAAAATACTCGCAGAGGACATTTTTGGTTATATCATCTTTGGTAGGACCTAAACCGCCCGTAGTAAAAACAATATCTGCACGAGAGAACGCCTCGTCAATAGCCGTCAAGATATGTTGTCGGTCATCATGCACAGATGTGATCTGATGAAGCGCAATCCCCACCTCATTGAGGCGCTCAGCCATCCAAGCGGAGTTGGTATCCACCACTTGTCCAATCAATAACTCATCGCCTATGGTAATGATTTCCGCTTTCATAAGACAACTATGTATTTGATATTACAACAACATAAACAACATTTATTCAACAACTACTGCGCGCGCCAACATGCGCTTGCTTATAATGTTGTTATTGTTGTTGATTATAACACTTTACGCTATTTCCCTTGTTTCTTCCATTCCTCAGCTACGAGGCATAACTCTTCATACCACTCCTGTCCGAAACGGCGGACAAGCGGTTCTTTGAGGAACTTGTAAATCGGCAAATGCAGTTTCTTGCCCAACACACGAGCACAATGACAGATATCCCAACGATGGTACTCCACCCCAATCATATCACCCACCTTATTAAGACGTATAGGATACAAATGACAAGAAATAGGTTTCTTGAAATCTATCTTTCCTGCATTATACGCCTTCTCAATCAAACAATAACACCAACCATTGTGATCCGTACGGGCAAACACACAATCTTTATCATTGACAATCGAAGTGACTTTCTCGCCCGATGGATCAAGATACGACAAACCTTGTGCTTCCACCACGGCACGTGCCTCTTTGGTCATATCAGGAAGGATAATAGGCAATATCTCGCGTATCTTCTCTTCCTCTTCATCAGTCAACGGAGCACCTGCATCTCCCTCAATGCAACAACAACCGCGGCATTTATCCAAATCGCAGCAGAAGTCTTTCTCCAAGACATCTAAACTGACTAATGTATTTTGTATCAAGAACATAATCTTTCGTTTAGTGAACGGCAGCAAGTGCCTACTATTAAAAGTTTAGCGTTTAGAGTATTCCTTCAAGACAGATTTTCACTCCAATGAGAATCAATATAACGCCTCCAAGTATATTGACATTAATGCGCAAACGAGCACCTACAATATGCCCCAATACAAAACCTGTCATAGAGAACAAAAAACAAGTAGCTGCAATCACGCCCACTGCCAACCACAGCACCTCTGGATGCGGAATAAATATCACACCGGTGGCAAGCGTATCCATAGACGTAGCAAACGCCAATGACAAAAGCCCTAAGAACGAGAAATCAGCCAAATGCGCCTGCTCGTCCTCTGATTTCAGCGCATCGTAAATCATTTTGCCACCAATAAACCCCAACAATCCCAAAGCTATCCATGGCGCAAAACGCTCAAAGAACGCCGCAAACAGACTGCCCGCAAAATAGCCTATCAATGGCATTCCTGCATGAAACACACCAAAGAGCAACGCCATCAACATGGGTTTGATATAGCGAGGCACATAACCATGCGGCGAAGTCAATCCCTTACATACCGACACAGCAAAACAATCCATTGCCAAACCAATAGCCAATAATATGATTGTGAGTAAACTCATTCTATAGCGTAATAAGGTGTAAAGTGTAAAGGAGGGGGATATTATCGTTTTACACGGTAGCGTGCACCTACTTTGCCTTTGGCGATATTGGTGAGTTTAGTCTTAACGAACTGACGGCGGATAGGAGAAATACGGTCGGTGAAGACATGTGCCTCCAAGTGATCGTACTCATGCTGAATAATACGCGCTGCAAAGCCCTCGTAGGTCTCTGTATGCTCGGTGAAGTTCTCGTCCATGTAACGAATAGTAACTGATGTGGGACGGATAACATTCTCCGAGATACCTGGCAATGAAAGGCAACCCTCAGAGAAAGTGGTAGTTTCTTCACTCTCCTCAATAATCTCAGGGTTAATAAACACCTTCTTAAAATCCTGGCACTCAGGATAATCCTCTGCCAACTCAGTACCATCTACAATAAAAAGACGGATAGACTTGCCCACCTGAGGAGCAGCTAAGCCACAACCTTCTGCCACTTGCAGGGTCTCCCACATGTCGGAAAGCAGTTGTTTCAGATCCAGCGACTCGGGGGTAATATTCTCCGTTGGCTTGCGCAACACTGGCTGGCCGTAAAGATAAATAGGTAAAATCATATTATTCTGTTATGTTTTCTCGTTAATTTAAGAAATAGCCTGCAAAGATACTATTTTTTTTCGAATTACACAAACATTTTGCCCATTTTTGCACAATCCTTGCACTTATTCACCATTATGACTCCAAGAGTTCTTGATCGGAAGACGTAAAATTAGAGATATGCAACACATCCTTCTCTATGAAACTGCGCAAATGTTTGACTACAGTACGGACGGTTATTTTGCGCACTTTGGCTATCTGTGGAATGGTGAGTCTCTGATAGAAGAGTTGTAGCGACTCAAATGCCGAGGCATCGCTTCGTATCTTTCGTTGCTGCGAATAAATCTTCAGCATTGGTTCCGTCCAGCGGAACTCCTGACGCGCTTTGAAGTACCCGTCGGGCGTTAGCGACTTGGCAATACGCTGTTGTATATACTCAAAGCGCGACAATTCAGCATGTATATCCAGCAAATGCTGCACTATATACGCTGCATCCTCTTTATCGTGGGTGCGCAAGGGGCATGCCACCACGGAGGCAAGCAACTGCTCTATCTTAGGTGCAAAATACCCGTATGCTGCTGTCATGCGCTCCGCTAAATGAGAGGACGAGGCGATAGGGCTATTGGGTAATGCGGCAGGGTTATATACAATTTGGCGTATCTGTTGTTGAAAGCGTTCGGCTATGATTTGTAGTCCCTCCAGCCCCCCAGTGCAGGTGGTGAAGAACGCCGCTACATCTCCTTGCACGGAGTCCATGCCTTTGACTTGTCTATGGAGAGCACCGAGGCGCTGGATAATAGAGCGAAAATCGTAGAGCGAACAGAGCAGTATGGTCATATACTCCGTTTGCGCAGGGGCTAAGCGTTGTTCGGTACTGGATATATCCAACTGATTTTGTGTAAAATACAGTACCTCTCTGGCGTTAGTCAATGCACGCATAGGTATAGGTGTCAGCAGCACTATACCCTCCAGCGAACGGCAACGCGATAGTGCCACATACACTTGTCCAGCGGCGAAGGCATCTTCGGCATCTATGACCACATGGTCGAAGGTCAGTCCCTGCGCCTTGTGAATCGTGATAGCCCATGCTAACCGCAGAGGGAAATGCGTAAACGAGCCTATCACCTCCACCTGTACTTGGTCTGAACCAGTCTCTGAGGTATAGCGTAGGTTCTCCCATGTCTCGGTGTGTACCTCCACCTCCGTGCCATCTTCGCAGAGGACTTGTATCTCGGTTTTCGACAGGGCTGTGACGGTGCCTAACTTGCCATTGTAGTAGAGTTTCTCGGGCTCGGAGTCGTTCTTCACGAACATCACCTTGGCACCTACTTTGAGGGTTAAGGTCTTGTCTATCGGATACATTGATTCGGGAAATGTATCTTTCACCCGCGCTTGATAGGTGTATATATCGCCTTTTAGGGCCTCTAACTCGCGTTGGTTGATAGCATCTACTTTGCTATTGTGGGTAGATAGTGTGATATAGTGTTCGCCTTTCTTATCTGCCTTGAAGAAGGGATTGTATCGGCTATTGAGTGTCATGCGCGCTTCGGGTGTAAGGGCATTGTTACGCACCTGATTGAGGATCTCCACGAACGCCATATTGGTCTGGCGAAAGACATGATCCAGTTCTATATAGACGGGTTGCAGTTCGCGAAAGACCTGTGCTTGGAAGAAGTATGGTCCTTCGTAGTAGTCGCTCAGTAGCCGCCACTCATCTTCGCGTGCCACGGGCGAGAGTTGAAACAGGTCGCCTATGAAGAGAACCTGTGCTCCGCCAAAGGGGATATTCGGTCTATGCTTGAAGTGACGCAGAACGGCATCGATAGTGTCCAGCAAATCGGCTCTGACCATACTGACCTCGTCTATTACAAGGAGTTCGAGGTTGCGCAGCACGCGTTGTTTATGGGAGCGCATTTGCATCTCGGAGAAGAGTTTATTGCGTGCTTCGGGTGTAGGTAGAAAGAGTTGGGGAGGCAATTGGAATAGCGAATGAATAGTCACACCTTCGGCATTAATGGCAGCCACACCTGTTGGAGCGACGACGGTCATTTGCTTGAGTGTCTCCGTTTTGAGGCGTCGTAGGAAGGTAGTTTTGCCAGTTCCTGCTTTGCCTGTGAGGAATATGCAGCGATTGGTATGCTGCACATATTCGTATGCCAGTTCGTATGCGTTCATAACTAATTCTGTTGCAAAGGTACTACAAATAATGCACATTTGCAAGAAAGCGAGCATAATTTTCAAAAAAAGATAGATTATCTATCTGCATACGATAGCCAACACCTCACTCAAGCTTGCTTGAATGTCTTTATCGGGTGGATAAGCGGTGGATAAGCGGTGGATAGTGGTCGTTCTATATTCATTTTGCTACCCTCTTGTGAAACAATGAGACGGACTAACAGCATTGTCTCCACCCTGCCAAACTATGAGGAAAGTATTGGACAATATCGGAGTGATAACGGAGTGGTAACGGGTAAGACTGCAGGAAAGCAGGATAAATGTGTTTTTGGGATTTACCGTGAGCATCTTCCTGCCTTTACACCTTACACTCTACACCCTTTACGCCCTAACGGAGTCCACTATGGGCAGACTGGACGAACAGATTGCCCATAGCAGCGATTATCCCCATTCCATTTCACTTCACTGGCATTGAAATCCAGACGCCACGCACAATACGGAAGGTTCGAACTAATTGAGTTCGCCCAATAGCAACCATCGCTACCTACTACCTTCAGCTTACTATCCATACGATAGCCTGCTGCAGGAAGAAATATGTTATTACCATTACTCTTACTGGTTACCTTGTAACCGTTTACACCATTTTGAGTAGTCCATGTCCAAGTACATTGTTCACGCAGTTCCAGAAGCTCTGCCTCAGTCGGCAAACGCCAAGCACCACCAAGTTTAGCACGAGCGGCATCATCACCTAATTCGAGAGTGGTTTTATTATCAACTGTACCATAAATACTATAGGTGTTATATTTCGTCAGGTTATTGTAATAGGTGTAACAATACTTGTAAGTACTCCAGTTGTATTCCGTTTGAGTGATCGTCTCCCCCCAAGCATAATAATCACCATATTCCTCTGGACTACTTGCACCCACATTACATGTAGCCCACTTAACAGACAAGCCCAAATCAACATACTCATGACCGTTTTCAGTGCCATTGCTTGGCGTACTCGACTGCTCTTTAGTCGTAAAACTTACCTCTTCTCCATACGCTGTACCAACATCATTCTTTGCGTAAGCACGCACATAGTAGGTAGTACCTGATTGCAAGCCAGTCATATTATAGGTAAACGCTCCTGTTCCACTACCACATGGGCGGATGGTGTTGTTCAAGTTGGTGATAACAGGGTTTGGATTGGTGCTATACACCACACCGCGCTCCGTCACACTTGCACCACCATCGCTCGTTACATTACCGCCTGCCACGGCAGTTGTCTCGGTAATTTGGGTAACGGTAGTAGTTGTAACAGTTGGAGTAGTTACCTCTACTTCATTCTCGCCTAACACTGGTCGCACACTGAACCCACAGTACCGATTGCCGTCGAACCTGCTCACGTAGCCTGAGTCGAAGGTCACGCCCCACGCGCGGTCCGGGTTGTCCGTGCTGAGCGAACTCGACCAGTAGTCGCAGTAGCTGCCCGCGCCGTTGAGCGAACTGCCACCGCGGTAGCCCGCTGCGGGAAGGAAGATAGAGTTATTGGTGTAACCCGACTTTTTGCTGGTTACCTTGTAGCCGTTTACACCATTCTGACTTGTCCATGTCCAAGTACATTGTTCGCGCAACTCGGTCAGTTCCGCATCAGTAGGCATACGCCAACTGCCACCCCAATTGGCACGGACTGCATCATCGCTTAATTCAAGCGTGGTTTTATTGTCCACTATGCCGTAACTGCTACTTGTATTATACTTGGTCAATGATTCAGAAGAACCTTTACACAAGGTGTATGTACTCCAATTATAAGTACTCTTAGTACTTGTTTCACCCCAAGCGAAATAATCACCATAATCTTCTGGTTTGCTTGCACCCACATTCATAGTTGCCCATTTCACACTCAATCCTAAATCGACATATCCATAACCATTCTCTGTGCCTGTAGGATCGCTAACGCTCACCTCCTTTGTCGTGAAACTAACTTCCTCACCATACGCTGTACCTACCTCATTGGTTGCATACGCGCGAACGTAGTAAGTCGTGTTAGGCTGCAAGTCTATCAGATTACAAGTAAACGTACCCATGCCACTGCCATTTGACACTTTATTGTCGGCAGTCGTTGGGTTCTGAGTTGTTGCATACACCACACCGCGCTCTGTCACATTCGAACCACCATCATTGGTAACATTACCACTTGCCATAGCTGTAGTTTCGGTGATTTGGGTTATAGAGTTAGTGTATACCGAAGGCAAATCCCCTCCCTCTTTCCCATATGAATCCTTAACAAGACGCACTGAATTACCAATATAGCGTTCACAACCAAATGTACTCCACTGTTCCGAAAAAAAACGGAAAGCAAATGCACTATAACTATATTTTTCAGACGAAGACCAATAGTAGCCACTATGCTGCATAATACCAACATCCTCCCCCGCACGTTCACCTGCTGCTGGTAAAAATACTGCACCAAGACTTTCCATTTTCGACCACTGTACAGACGTAAATATCTGGAAATCTGCATAATAGCTCGCGCCAGAATTAGAATGAAAACTATACTTAAAAGTTATTCCATCTGGATTAATCCAATTATCAGGCAGTAAAATTAGACCATTAACCCCATTAACCTGAGCAATACCACAAAGCATATCAGCGTTTGCACGATAATTAAGGACATATTCCCACTCCGACAGTGTTAATGTACTCCATGTATTTGGTGTATCAGTCCCAATTTGAATCTGCCCCCAATCTTGGAAAGAACCTGAATAATCATTAGAATTTTTTGATGTACTTACACCGAAATTTGTTGTATTCGTACTCCAACCAAATAAATCCAACCAGCCATTGTAAGTAGAAGATATATTTTTATTCGCATCCCCAATATAATCCAACTGACTTTCGGCAAAACGCCACTCATTATTTGCTGGATGGTATTGTAAATTACCTTTTGAGAAATACACTTGTTTATTCGCTGATACCGAAAATGGCATTGCAACCAAATTAGAAGGTGGATTATCAACGATTTCTTCCACTGTCATAAAACTAACCTCCTCTCCGTAGGCTATGCCAACACTATTTATCGCATAGGCACGGACATAGTATTTAGTATTAAGTTGCAAATCTGTTAGATTGCAAGTAAATGAGCCTGTTCCACTACCACATGGAACTTTATTATCGGCTGTGGTTGGATTCACCGATGTGCTATACACCACACCGCGCTCCGTCACACTTGCACCGCCATCGCTCGTCACATCACCTCCCGCCACAGCAGTTGTTTCGGTAATTTGCGTAATGGCTGCAGTTGTCACGGTTGGTGATACAATTTCCTTTGAAGTCGTGAATGTTTTTTCTTCACCGTAAACCACACCTATTTTATTCTGCGCATACGCGCGGACATGGTACTCCGTTGCTGGTAAAAGTTCAGAGAGTACATAAGTATAATGGGCAGAAGTGGTATCTACCGCTATATGATTCCCATCAATAGTGGGCTCTGCCTTATCGCTCCAGCAAAAACCTTTGATTGTAGCTGTATCATTTCCATCAAATAGCAATGTGGCAGACAATAGCGCTGTATTCACCTGTATATCAGCGATCTCCTCTGTGCGCACTTCTGGAAGTGCATAGGTTGTAAATACCAGCTCCTCGCTATACGCTACACCCACTTTATTCACCGCATAAGCACGAACATAGTATTGTGTATTGGATTGCAAGGAGGGTATATCCAATACCGCCACGGTATCTTTGGTTGATTTATGTATATCTTCTATGGTTGGATTGGCTTGCGTTCCCCAACACACACCCATATCCGTTACACTTGCACCGCCATCAAATTCCAATGCTACTTGCACTTGAGCGTAAGAATCCCAAACCGTTAGAATAGAGTCTAATCTAATCGCTGGCACCGTGGGTTGCAAAGTGGCAAATTGCTGAATTTTTTGTAGCACAATAGCAGAGTGACGATTGGACGCCGCATAACGATAATAATACGTGGTATTATCCAGCAAATCAATCAATTCTGCCGTAAATATACCATCTTTTTCTTGCATGGGTACTTCATCGTATTCTGCAAAATCCTTTGTCACTGTGTACTGAACAAACACATCACGGATTGTAGCTTCGCTGCTAATGGTGCTACTGATTGTAGCACTCTTGTACATTGGGGTAATCTGCTCATTAGTAACGGATACTGCTGTCAACATTACCTCTTTGTCTCTTTCACAAGACACAAAGACACCCATCAAAATAATAGTAAATAATACGCTTAATACAGAATATATCTTCTTCATCATTCACTCCCTCCATTAAAACATAAAACCTACACCCACTTCCAATTCTACATATTGGAAATTAATCGTACTAACGCCAAGACTCATTGTTACTCCATACAAACTACCCATCAAACCTATATCACCTGCAAATCCTTTATAAGAAGTTGGTGCGTATGTCACCCATTTGCCATCAGCTGTTTCCCATTGCATTTCGCGTTTGCCATAACCTCCACCTATGTAACAGCCAAAGGTACTAAACTTGTTCTTTGTCTTTTTCTCTATGAAGTTCATCATAAATCCACCACTCACGGCATAATGCGTAGCAGAAGTATTGCCTGAGAAGAACAATCTATCTCCATCAATACTACCATTGGCATCACACACTAAGTTCGCAGAAGGTGCAAATTGGAAATTTGACCTGCCTTTTAAATACCAGCCATAACCACCATACATCTGCCCAATCATCGCACCATAACTCATTTGAGGTGCAACGCTATAACCTATCTGCCCCATCACCAATGTCTTCACCTTGGCGTTCTGTACATAACGTTGGTATTTACTTAATGTATCTTCCTGCGCCACAGGTGCTATTGACTCATCCGCAATCGTATCTACAGGTTCTTCCTCTACTTGTTTCTCCTCGTTCTGGCTCTCCTGTTGCGCTTGCACCAGACTGGCAAGTTCGGCACGCAACTCATCCAGCAAGGCATCTTTGTCCACATCGCTACCATCACTCTCTGGTGTAAAGCGTACCCTGCAATCATATAGGCAATTGGGTTGTAACTGCTGCATATTGCTCAGCAGTACCTGCTCGCAACCATCGCCACAGTCAATATAAATCATCGGGTGGCGAGGTGCACGCACCAAAAATAATATCTGATTGGAATAAGTAGTAACTCGCGACTCTACGCCTGTTTGCTGCCCCATGTACAGCGTCAAGCGCTCTTTGGCTTCGCGCACCGCTTGACCTTGACCTTCCAAGTGCATACGAATAACTGCATACGGAAATGTAGGACGCATAGCAGGCTTCTCAAAACTGCCAAACTCATTCTTATACATCGCCAACACGGAGGCATAAGGCACCTGCTTCATCTCCTCCACTATCATAACCGACTGCGCCAATGTGGGTATCATCCCCAACCAAAGACACAAGAGTGTTAGTAATAATCGTATCTTTCTCATATAGTTTTTAATTTGCAACCCGCAAAGGTACTACATTTTTATGATATATGCAAGAAAATAGCGAAAAGTTCGCTATTTTTTGTTTAGTGGACGGCGCTTTGCGCCTACCGTTTAGGGTTTAGAGTTATAGGACAATCTTAAGAAAACGCACTTTTTCGGTTTTGGCTGTCTCAGGGAGTTCTCTCGGAGTTCTCAGGGTCGCCGCTCGGTAAAATTGAGGAAAAGATAGCGAAACGTAAAGAGAACGAATCTTAAGAAATAGCACTTTTTGCACTACCACACTACCACATAAAAAAATGTGTCGATACTATGAATATGGGCGGTCGTGCCTACCCTGTACGGCACTACCCTATAGCCATACGGCTGCGTGACCTCGCGTTCGGCAACATGGTCGCAATGATTGTTGACACCGTCAACATTAGAGCGACATGTGCCTCCGCTCTCCCCACTCACTCACGAAGTTCGTGGGGACCCCATAATATTTTGAGCCATTCTATGTATTGCGCTATCTCCTCAGAGTGGGGACTCTTCGGGCGCAATACTCGGAGTGCGTTCCGTCGCACTCCTTCACATAAATATGATTTCCCTGCGGACATAGTGCAAGCCCACGAACAAACAAATTACACCGAAAAGCAAACTTTTCGCTCATTTACTTGCAAATGTCCAATTTTTGTTGTAATTTTGCAGCGTAATTGCACCTAATATAAGATATATATTATGACACATACCCTACCCACTATAGCCTTAGTGTACGACTTTGACGGCACATTAGCCCCTGGCAATATGCAAGAGTTTGGACTGCTGCAAGATATTGGTTATCAGAACCCGAACGACTTTTGGAACCTCTGCGACCAAATAGCTAAAACCAATGATGCTGGTGGCATATCTGTAGTGATGTACGCCCTACAAACAGAGGCGCAACGACATGGCATACGCTGCACACGCGAGATGCTTCGCCGATACGGTCAAAGCGTGCAGTTCTTCCCTGGGGTCAAAGACTGGTTTAGCACTATCAACCAGTATGCATCGCAGATAGGCGTAGAAGTCAAACACTACATCAATAGTTCTGGTATTAAAGAGATGATAGAAGGCTGCGCCATCGCCAAAGAGTTCGAGCAGATATACGCATGCAGTTACCTCTACGACAGCAATGGCGATGCCTGCTGGCCATCGGTGGTGGTGGACTACACCAAGAAAACACAGTTCCTCTTCAAAATCAACAAAGGTATTCGCGAAGTGAGCGACAGAGTACGCGTCAACGAGTTTGTTCCCACCGAAGAGCGCCCAGTGCCCTTTGAGCGCATGATTTATTTCGGGGATGGCGAAACCGATGTGCCCTGCATGCGTACTGTCAAGTCGAATGGTGGATATAGTTTTGCTGTATATGGCAACGATAAGAAGCGCGCACTAGCACAGCAACTATTGACTGAAGGTCGTGTAAACTTCGCCTGCAACGCAGACTATACAGAGCAAGGCGAGATGATGGAGATTGTGAAACGCATACTGGATAAGATCAAAGCCGAGTACGCCTTGTCGCAGGTGTGAATATAAAAACGACAACTCCAACCAATGCAAAAATTATGATTTAAAGACAACACAAACAACCATTCTTATCTCGCATTCGCTCGAACGATTATTACCGCTTCGCCAACACTATCACCCCACTCGCTCACGAAGCTCGTAGGGACCCCGATATTGCTCAGCGGCAGAGAATATATTTATCAACAATACAAACAATGAGGAACCAACAATAAAAACAATTCCTTAGCAAGCGCCAATGTTGGGCGCGCGCAGAGGTTGTCTAAGTTGTCTTCAATTAAAATATCCTCAACTTGCGTATCAGGCGCAGGAGGCAGGTGGGAATAAGAGCCACAAAGAAGAGCAATAGGTTGTTCCAAAAACATGGCACCGTGACCTTCGATTTGCCACGAAACATAGCATTCACACCTCGACGAGCCAAGTAGTCAGGCTCCACGATATAGCCCAACAATAAGCCCAACTTTGTTGCCCATGGTTTGAGGTTGAACAAGCCCGTATTAATGGCACCCGGGCTGATATTGGTCACAATCACACCCTTATCCTTCAACTCCACATACACAGAGCGCGAGAAATTCTGCAAGAAGGTCTTCGTCGCCCCATACGTACTCAAGCGTTGCACCGCAATGCTCGCTGTGATACTGCACATATTGAGCACATAGCCCTTGCCACGTGCCGCCATATCGTGCCCGAAATAATAAATGAGCATAGCAGGCGTGAAAACATGCAGATTGAGAATCAGCTGATTGAAGCGCTCTGAATCGTCCAAGAAGTCGCGGTCGTGGTACACGCCAGCGTTGTTGATGAGCACCTCCACCTCAATCTGATGATCGTGGCAATACGTATGCAGTTCTTTGGCTGCTTCTTGTCTGCCGAGATCGCTTACTAATGAGATAACTTTCACGGGGAAGTCTTGACGAAGGGCAGTCGCTTTATCGTGAATCTGCTCTTCGTTGCTCACAATGAGCAAATCATATCCTTTTTGTGCCATGATACGGGCATATTCGTATCCACAGCCCGAACTGGCTCCTGTAATGAGGGCGTACATATTTCTTTTGGTTTATAAGTTGAAAAGTCAATAGCTAAAAGGCTATAGTTATAAAAAACTGCGCAAAGGTACGATTTTTTTTGCGTATATCAAAAAAAATCACTAATTTTGCAGGCTAAAGTGTAAGAAATGCTTCGTCGAGTACAAAAATACATCCGTGACCATGCTCTGTTGGAGCCTAATGCGCGCGTGCTGGTATGCGTGAGTGGCGGTGCGGATAGCATAGCTCTATGGGATGTTCTCCAGCGCGGAGGATACGAGTGTATTGTGGCGCATTGCAACTTCCACCTGCGCGGTGAAGAGAGCGATAGAGACGAGGCGTTTGTGAGGCAATTGGCTTTTGGTAAGGAGCTCATGGTGAAAGACTTTGACACACGCTGCTATGCAGAGGAAAAAGGCATCAGCATTGAGATGGCTGCACGCGAATTGCGCTATCAATGGTTTGCAGAGCTTGCAGAACAACAAGCTTGCACTGCCATTGCAGTGGCGCATCACCAGAATGACCAAGCTGAGACCGTACTGCTGAACCTCAAACGTGGTACAGGCTTGCGCGGACTATGTGGCATGCGCCCTAAGAGCGACAATCCAATGGGCGGTAGCGTACCAGTTATTAGACCACTATTGTGCACCACACGCGACTATATCGAACATTATCTGCGCGATATACGCAAATTGGCTTGGATCAACGATTCTACGAATAGCGATACTACCATTACGCGCAATGCGATACGCCAACAATTGGCATCGTATTCCAAATCGGAGATAGAGCATATTGCCACTACGGCAGAACACCTGCAAGGCTATGTAGATTGGTTGGAGCAGCAAGACACACCTGCAGCAGGCAAGGTGAAGCTCTATGAAGAGTTGCGCGAGTATCATTTTCCTGAAGTGGAGAAGATCTACGATGCCTTGCAAAAAGGAGAAGGCGGCAAAACCTTCTATGCCCCTCAGCACAAGGCTGTGATACGCAAGGGGAAAGTAGTTGTGGAGAGGTTAGAGGTGAAAGATTAATGGCGAAAGACATGATGAGAAAATATGGTATCATAGGCAAACCGTTGGAACATTCGTATTCTGCACGATACTTTACGGAGAAGTTTTTGCGTGAAGGTATAGATGCTGAATACCGCTTGTATGAGGTAGATGATTTGGTGCATATTCCGTCACTGATGAACGAGTTGCACGGATTCAATGTCACCTACCCTTACAAACAAGCCATCATGCCACTGCTCCACAGCACAGATGTGGTAGTAGATGAGATTGGCGCAGTGAATGTAGTCTGTCAGGGCAAGGGATATAATACGGATTGGATAGGATTTCGGTCCAGTATTTTGCCCCATCTGCAGGCGCACGATAGACGTGCTTTGGTATTGGGAACAGGGGGAGTGAGTAAGGCTGTACAATATGCTTTGCGCCAAATGGGGATTGATTATACCTTGGTGAGTAGGCAATTGGCTATGGGCGATGGGCAATTGGCGATGGGCTATGGAGAACTGACGAAGCAGGTTATGGATGCACATACAATAGTAGTGAATTGTACGCCATTGGGTATGTATCCTGATATAGAGTCGCTACCCGATATACCTTATCAGTACATCACCCATCAGCACCTACTCTACGACTGCGTGTATAATCCAGCATGTACGGCGTTTTTGCGCGAGGGGCAAGTGCGAGGGGCACGTACCGTCAACGGACTGGATATGCTCTACGCACAAGCAGATGCTGCTTGGGAAGTATGGGATGCTTGTGTGAAGTGTAAAGAATAGATATATAATTAAAACAGCAAGAATATGAAAAATCGATTTTTGGGCCTCATTATGATGGCAACGTGCGCATGCAGTATGGCTATGGCACAAACAGTAGAAGACAACGAGTTGGCAATGGTATATTACATGCCACAGACACAGTTGGCAGTCACCATTGATTATACGATTGAGACCGTAGAGCCTGGTCCATTCTACCTATATGCCGAGCGCTATCTGGGTGTCAAGGAGGTGGCGACCAAGGCATACACACGCTACGAAGTGACAGGACTGAGTTTGAGTACCAAGACCGTAGCGGACACCCACCGAGCATACAAGGTGGTAGCGAATAACGGTAGCGAAGCACAATGGCTCTCTTTGACTGCTGACGGTTTGCTGTATGGTTACAATGTGCCTGCACCAGCGCAACTGCCTCAAGAAGCAGAGAAGTCCATCAGTCTGCCTGCTGCTATTGAAAAACCACTCATGCCACTTATGGAGGAACAGATGGTGGCAAGTTCGGTGGCTAAGATGGCTGAAGGAGCTGCTAAACAAATATACCATATCCGCGAGATGCGCATGAATCTCTTAGCTGGCGATGTGGAACACACGCCTGCTGATGGTCAAGCTATGTTACTTGTGCTCAACGAATTGGACAAGCGCGAACAGATGTTGGCAGCCCTATTCATTGGCTCTCGCAAAGTGGAGAAACAATCACACACTATCCACTATGTCCCCAGCAAGGATGTCACAGAGCGTATCATCGGTCGAGTATCTCAATACGCAGGTATCGTGCCTGCAGATGACCTCAGCGGTGAGCCTATCCGACTTACGATGGCTGGCAAACGACAAGAATATGCCTCCACCAATACACAATCTGCTAAGTCAAGCAAAGCTGCTATACCATCGCAACTCTACTACAACCTCCCTGGCACAGCCAAAGTCGTGGTAGAGTTTGGCAAAGATATGCGCGTCAGTGCTACACTGCCTATCGCACAATTTGGAGTAGCAGTACCTATAGCCAAGAACTTGCTGCTCAGCCAACCTACTCCAAAAATACACTTTAACACCCAAACAGGAAATATCCTATCTATCGAACAATAATGAATAAACTACGTTTTATCATCACCCTTGTGGGGATATGCTGGGTGACAATGGGCACCATAGCACAAGAGTTGAAGTGTACTGTGACTATCAATTCGGATCAAGTACAAGGCTCCAACAAAGAGATGTTCAACACGCTCAAACAGTCTATTGAAGAGTTTGTGAACACCTCTAAGTGGACCAATCTCACCTATCAAGACAAAGAACGTATCGAGTGTAGCATGATGCTCATCGTCAAGAGTGTCGAGAATAATATCGTGCGGTGCGACTTCACTTGCCAAAGCCGTCGGCCTGTCTATGGTACTACCTACTCTACTACAGTGTTGAACTTCCAAGATAATACTTTTGCTTTTGCATATCAGGAGTTCGACCGTATGGACTTTCAGCAAAGCACTTTTACCAGCAATCTCACTGCACTCATAGCTTACTACTGCTATCTGATCATCGGATATGATATGGATTCGTTTGCTCGTCTGGGCGGTACCCCCTATTTCCAAATGTGCGAGAATATCGTGACCGCGGCGCAATCTGCCTCTCTGGATGAGGCAGAAGCCAAAGGTTGGAAAGCGTTTGACAGCAATCGCAACCGCTATGCGCTGATTAACAACTTGATGGACGAGGCATTCAAGCCCTACCGCATGTTCTACTACGAGTACCACCGCTTGGGTCTGGATGAGATGATCAATAATGTAGCTAACGCCCGCGCACGTATCGCAGAGGGGATACCTGTGTTGAAAGAAGCCAACCGCGCACGTCCTGCTACCTACGTAGTGACTACCTTCTTGGACGCGAAAAACGACGAACTGGTCAATATCTTCTCTCATGGCACTGCCGAAGAGAAAAAGAATGTCTATGAATTGCTCATGGATATTGACCCTACACGCCAATCCATCTACGACGGCATCAACCGCGAACGCTAATACTCTCTGACAAATAGTGGGAGGTATATATCATTTTCTTTCATTTTGGCTACCCTTGCGCTACCTTTGCGCTACCTTTGCGCTATGGTAATTGCGATCTATTTACCGAAACGTACTCACGCTGCTTTGTACATCTCGCGGAAGACAAAGCCATAGATGGTGAGATTTTTGTCTGATTTGTGATGCATTGATGCATCTGTACCATTG
>JAZUCY010000039.1:0-1653 GCA_045639365.1 Paludibacteraceae bacterium | reverse complement strand
CTTAATTGAGCAAGCTGGTAACTGCATCGAAGTTGGCTTCTATGACAAAGCCATTATCTATGGCGATAAATTGTGTTCATTTATGAAAAAACATGGCGAAGTAGAGGGGCAAATATACTCCGCGATACTATTGGCAAAAGTACATAAAAAAGCAGGGAACATAGAACAGAGTAACAACATAATCGACAGCGTTAAGCACATGCCTCAATATGCCAAATGTTGCGAGGCAGTAAAACAACTTGGCATATTCGAGGACTAAAAACATTGACTTGCCCATAATCCTAATCAAAATAAACGAAATGGTACTGTTGCAGATGACATATCCAATAGATTCTATTGTAGTGCAACAAAGGATATTGCTATTCTTTTTAGCAATTATCCTTATATGCCTTTTCTTTAGATTATTCAAAGAGGACTACGAACCCAAGCCACAGCCTAAACCGAGGAAGAAAAGAGCATCTTATGCGTGGAAAGGTCCGAAAACTGATGCTCGGATAAATAGGATGTTAGCGGAGTGCATTGAATTGATGAAAGAATTGGGAGTGCCTATATCTGATTCGATTTGCCCAGTGGTAAGGCTCAATGGATCTCGTTGTCGTTATGGCTCTTGTTATGATAGAGGGGCTCGTAAGGCATATACAGAATATGATTTCTATATTGAAATATCTGGACACATCCTGCAAAATACAGAAAAGTCAATACGCAACACATTGTTACACGAACTTCTTCACACTATGCCCGAAGGATATGACCATAGAGGAGAATGGAAGAAATGGGCTAAATATGTCAGTGAGAAGACGGGCTACAATATCCAGCGACTGAGCGGTGATGAAACGGAGGAAGATTATGCACGCCTTGCGGGAACGAATGTGGTAGGCGAAGTCACAAGTGATGTTTAAGGTGCATTTAATACAATATAATAAATAATTGAATATAAACTCCCTATTTTGAGCAATCAGAAATCTACAATAAACCCAAATATGAGGTAAGTTGAATCGTAGAAATAAATGCCTATCATACCCGAAAATTACACGAAAGATAATTGCAAAACAGTCACAGTGTAACTATTTTTGCGATATAGACAACAATGAAAGGAGGTGTTTGGAGTGGATTAGAATGGGATTTATGCTTCTGTGACGGTGTAGAAAGTCCGTCACAAAACCGTCACAAATTATGCCTTTTTAGAGCATTTTTTTAGTTAAAACAAGAGTGAATCTACTTATACCGTCACAAATATAAAACGGATAGCATTGGCTGAATCTGAATTTCAGAGTGCAGAATGCCGATTCTTGGGGAATATGTAAAAAAACAAGAGGCACTCCTTGCGGGAGTACCTCTCAAAATATCTGTAAACCAAATAGTTTACTCAGTCATAGCCTGCTGGATAGCAACTGCTACTGCTACTGTAGCACCTACCATTGGGTTGTTACCCATACCGAGGAAGCCCATCATCTCAACGTGTGCGGGTACTGATGAAGAACCTGCAAACTGAGCGTCAGAGTGCATACGACCCAAAGTATCGGTCATACCGTAAGAAGCGGGACCTGCGCCCATATTATCGGGGTGCAATGTACGGCCTGTACCACCACCTGATGCTACAGAGAAGTACTTCTTACCTGCCAAAACGCGCTCCTTCTTGTAAGTACCTGCAAC
>JAZUCY010000038.1:0-4031 GCA_045639365.1 Paludibacteraceae bacterium | reverse complement strand
TGATTTCTCCTGATTTTGTAGGTCACACTATCGCAGTTCATAATGGAAACAAGTTTATCCCTGTGTACGTAACTGAGAACATGGTAGGTCACAAACTCGGTGAGTTCGCTCCTACTCGTACATTCCGTGGTCACTCGGGTAATCGTTAATCCATGAGTCATTCACAACAAATTAAATTTTAGAATTCAAAATGGGTGCTAGAAAACATAATACAGCTGAGGCAATGAAAGAGGCTCGCAAGGGTCAATATTTTGCTAAGCTCAACAACGTTCCTACCTCTCCACGCAAGATGCGCCTTGTTGCCGATATGATTCGTGGTATGGAAGTGAACCGTGCACTGGGTGCGTTGCATTTCTCTACTAAAGAGGCTTCACGCGCTCTCGAGAAACTTTTGAAATCTGCTATTGCAAACTGGGAGGTTAAGACTGGTAAGAAAGCAGACCAAGAGACTCTGTATGTAAGTCAAGTCATGGTAGATGGCGGTATGATGCTCAAACGTCTGTTGACCGCTCCTCAAGGTCGCGGCTATCGTATCCGCAAACGCTCTAACCATGTTACTATTTTTGTAGATACTAAAAATACTAACGAAGCTAAGTAATTAACACAATGGGACAGAAAATTAATCCAATAGCAAACCGCCTTGGTATTGTACGTGGTTGGGATTCCAACTGGTTTGGCGGTAAGAACTACGGAGATACTATTCTCGAGGATACCAAGATCCGCGAGTACTTGAATGCCCGTTTGGCTGAGGCTAGTATTTCTCGTATCGTAATCGAGCGTACTCTTAAACTTGTGACTGTAACTGTCTGCACTGCTCGCCCCGGTTTCATTATCGGTAAGGGTGGACAAGAGGTTGACAAATTGAAAGAGGAACTGAAGAAAATCACCAAGAAGGATGTGCAAATCAACATTTTCGAGGTAAAGCGTCCAGAGCTTGATGCTACTATCGTAGCTACCAAGATTGCTCGCCAACTCGAGGGTAAGATTGCATATCGCCGTGCAGTGAAGATGGCTATTGCCTCTACCATGCGTATGGGTGCTGAGGGTATCAAGATCCAGTTGAGTGGTCGTCTCAACGGTGCCGAGATGGCTCGTAGTGAGATGTACAAGGAGGGTCGTACTCCATTGCACACCTTGCGTGCTGACATCGATTATTGCCACGTAGGTGCTCTCACCAAGGTAGGTATCATCGGTGTAAAGGTTTGGATTTGCCGTGGTGAGGTATATGGCAAGAAGGATCTTGCTCCTAACTTCACTCAAAAGCAAGAGAACGGACGTGGCGATCGTCGTCGTGATGACCGTCGTGGTGGTTTCCGCAGAAACAAAAAACAATAATGTTTAACCGATTTGTAGATTAAAAACAGTTATGTTACAACCAAAGAAAACTAAATTCCGCCGCTGCCAAAAAGGCCGCATCAAAGGCAATGCACAGCGTGGTACTGAGCTCGCATTTGGCTCATTCGGTATCAAGAGTCTTGGTACCATCTGGTTGACAGGTCGTCAAATCGAGGCAGCCCGTATCGCAGTAACACGTTATATGCAACGTCAAGGACATGTATGGATCCGCGTTTTCCCTGATAAACCAATTACCAAGAAACCATTGGACGTACGTATGGGTAAAGGTAAAGGTGCTCCAGAGGGCTTCGTAGTTCCATTGGCTCCAGGACGTATCATCTTCGAGATTGACGGCGTTCCATTCGATGTAGCTAAAGAGGCACTTCGTCTGGCTGCTCAAAAACTTCCTATTACAACCAAATTTGTCGTAAGACGTGATTACGACCCAACCCAAAATGTATAATCAGGATTATGAAAACAGCTGAAATTAAAGAATTAACAACTGCTGAGATCCAAGAGCGTCTCGCTTCTGAGAAAGAGGCACTCACTCGCATGAAATTGAATCACAGCATTTCTCCGCTTGACAATCCGTTGCAGATTAAGGTGGCTCGTAAGACTATTGCTCGCCTTGCAACCGAACTTCGTCAAAGAGAATTAACAAAGTAAAAAACGAATTGACATGGAAACAAGAAATCTAAGAAAAGAGCGTCAGGGTATTGTCGTTTCCAATAAGATGGACAAGACTATTGTAGTAGCTGTTCACTGGAAAGAGAAACACCCTATCTATGGCAAGTTTGTAAACAAAACTCGCAAGTTCCATGCTCACGACGAGAAGAATGAGTGCGGTATCGGCGATACTGTACGTATCATGGAGACTCGTCCATTGAGCAAAACTGTTCGTTGGCGTTTAACTCAAATTGTAGAAAGGGCTAAGTAATATGGTACAACAAGAATCAAGACTGACAGTAGCGGATAACTCAGGTGCTAAAGAGGCATTGTGCATCCGCGTACTCGGCGGAACCAAAAAGCGTTACGCCAGCCTGGGTGACACCATCGTAGTAGCAGTTAAGGGTGTAATTCCTTCTTCTGACATTAAGGATGGTACCGTAACACGCGCTATCGTTGTTCGCGTGAAGAAAGAGGTACGCCGTGCAGACGGTAGCTACATTCGCTTCGATGACAACGCATGCGTGCTCGTAAACAACGCAGGTGAGATCCGTGGTTCACGTATCTTCGGCCCTGTGGCTCGCGAGCCCCGCCAAACGAACATGAAAATTATCTCATTAGCACCTGAAGTGCTCTAATCATCTAAATTCTACAAGTATGGCAAAATTGCATATTAAAAAAGGTGATACCGTATTCGTGAACGCAGGTGCTTCTAAGGGCAAAACCGGCCGCGTGCTGGAGGTGCTCGTTGAGAAACAACGTGCTATCGTAGAAGGTGTCAACATGGTATCTAAGAGTACCAAACCTAATGCTAAAAATCCTCAAGGAGGTATTGTTAAACAGGAGGCTCCTATCCATATCTCTAACCTCAACCCAGTTGAGAACGGAGTACCAGTACGCGTAGGCCGCGTAGTGAAGGATGGTAAGCTCGTCCGCGTAAGTAAAAAATCTGGTAAGGAGATCTAATAATGAATACAGCAAGTTTGAAACAAGATTATTTGGAGCGCATTGTGCCTGCTCTGATGAAGGAGTTTAACTACACTACTGTAATGCAGTGTCCTAAACTCGAGAAGATCGTTCTCAACCAAGGTCTCGGCGAAGCTGTAGCTGACAAGAAGATCATCGATGTAGCTGCTCAAGAGATGACACTCATCACCGGTCAAAAAGCTGTTGCTACCGTTTCTAAGAAGGACATCGCTGGATTCAAGGTACGTAAGAAAATGCCTATCGGCGTTCGCGTAACTCTCCGCGGTGAGCGTATGTATGAGTTCCTTGAGCGTCTCGTGCGCGTGGCTTTGCCTCGTATCCGCGACTTCAAAGGTATCCATAACAAAATGGATGGCCACGGAAACTATACACTTGGTATCCAAGAGCAAATCATCTTCCCTGAAATTAACATTGATAACATCACCAAACTTCTTGGTATGAACATCACCTTCGTGACTACTGCTAAGACCGATGAGGAAGGCTTCGCACTCCTCCGCGAGTTTGGTTTACCATTCAAAAAGTAATTAGACTATGGCAAAAGAATCAATGAAAGCTCGCGAGGTAAAACGCGCAAAGCTCGTAGCTAAATACGCTGCTAAACGCGCTCAACTCCTCAAGGATGGTGACTACGAAGGTCTCCAAGCATTGCCTAAGAACGCAAGCCCAGTACGTTTGCACAACCGTTGCAAAATCACTGGCCGTCCAAAAGGCTACATGCGCGTGTTCGGCTTGAGTCGTATTCAATTCCGTGAGATGGCGTCTGCTGGCCTCATCCCAGGTGTGAAGAAAGCAAGCTGGTAAAAAATGAAATTCGCCCAGAGGACATAGGTGCCTCTGGGGAATAAATAAAATTAATTTATTAAATATTGTCCCGAAAGGCGGGATTAATTTAACAAAAACATTTATGACAGATCCAATCGCAGATTATCTGACTCGACTCAGAAATGCAATCAAAGCTGGTCACCGCGTAGTTGAGGTGCCTGCTTCGAATCTGAAGAAAGAGATCACACGCATCTTGTTCGAGAAGGGTTATATCCTTTCTT
>JAZUCY010000037.1:0-68964 GCA_045639365.1 Paludibacteraceae bacterium | reverse complement strand
GCCGGGAAACTACACGACAGTAACGAGGTGGTAACGGGGTGGTAACGGTTACGATGGCTGGAGAGGTAAAGGAAACATAGAAAAAGGCATAGAAAATAGATAAAAAAGAGTGTGTCTGCATTTTGACACACTCTCTTTCTTGTATATCTCAAAAAAAAATACTACCTTTGCAGCAAAATTGTAAAATACAAAATAAATCGTCAAATAGTAAATAACATGATTATCATTCTCTGTGCACCAAGCGGTTCGGGCAAATCGACAATGGTCAAACACCTACTTGAAACCTATCCAGGTCAATATGAGTTGTCTATCTCTGCCACCACACGCGCTCCACGCGGACAAGAGCAACACGGCAAAGAATACTACTTCATCACTCGTGAAGCGTTTGAGCAACATATCCAAAACAACGATTTCATCGAGTACGAGCAAGTATATGAAGGCCTCTACTACGGCACACTCAAGTCCGAGATCGAGCGTATTCAGTCGGCTGGACGCACCATCGTCTTCGATATTGACGTGAAAGGAGGACTCAACCTCAAACGTATCTTTGGTGACGATGCGTTAGCTATTTTCATCGCACCACCATCAGTTGAAGAACTCTCACGCCGATTGCACGGACGTGGCGACACCAGCGAAGAAATGATACAAAAACGCCTCGCTAAAGCAGAAATAGAAATGGCCGATGCTCCACACTTTGACCACATCGTCATTAACGATGACCTTCTGCAAGCAAAAGCAGACTTAGACAAACTCGTTCGATGAAAATAGGAATCTACGGTGGGTCATTCAATCCGATACATTTTGGACACATCGGATTGGCTAAATGGGTATTAGACAATACCGATTTAGATGAGTTATGGCTTATGGTATCTCCCAATAACCCGCTGAAGGACAAAAGCATACTCGCTGACGAACAACAACGACTACGCGAAGCGAGAGAAGCAATCGCCAATACCCAATCGCCAATAGCCGCTGACCCATCGCCAATTGGAAAACGCATTATAGTCTCCGATTTTGAGTTCCACTTACCACGCCCCACATACACCGCTAATACCCTGCGCGCGCTCGCACACGAACACCCCCAACACCAGTTCACACTGATCATCGGAGAAGATAATATAAGCATCTTTCAGCAATGGAAAGAATATCAATACATATTAGACAACTACCGAATCTTTGTCTATCCAAGACACCATTGCACCACCTATCAAATACCACCCGCAAAAGACCTGCAATTTCTAAAAGATGCACCTTATTTTGATATTTCTTCAACAGAATTGCGAAAAAATTTGCATATATAAAAAAAAAGTGTTACCTTTGCACACAAGTTTAAGAAAATTCTATTAAATAGACAAACAAATAACATTATTATTAACTATAAATGAATTAGTTACTATGATTCGCACAACATTCAACAAACTGAGAGAAGTGAAGGATAGCCTTCCAAAAGGTAGTTCAGCTGTAATTGCTGAGGAGTTAGGAATTGCAGCTGACGATGTAAGAGCATTTTTCAACGGCACTGCTACTGTTGGTTATCACATCGAGCCAGGTCCTGATGGTGGAATCGTGGTTCTGGATGATACTAAAATCCTTGAAGTAGCGTTGCGCATCGCTTGGGCGAGCAAGAACGCATTATAATGACAAGAAATAAGAAATGAAAAAAACATTATTGGTTTTAGCACTAACGCTCATTGGCGTTAGTGCTTGTCCTTTTCAAGCATACGCTGAGGACAGAGAATACGAGGAATTAGGTTTGACCTTTGAGGTAGGTGCAGACTGGGTGAGTTCATACCTTTGGCGCGGACAGAACATTGGCGGTATGGCTATCCAACCTATGGTTTCATTGGATTGGAAAGGTCTCTACGTGAGTGGTTGGGCAAACATTGGTGCTGACAATTGGTCCTTCGAGGAACTGAATCCCGAGTTGGATATTACCATTGGTTATGACAACTTTGGTTTGGCAGTCGATTTGACTCACTTGTACTATTTCGGTGGTGACCCATATTTTGGCAAAGGCGGCTTCAAAGCGCAAGAACAAACAACAGGTAGCACCATGGAAGTCCATGCAGGTTTGCACCTTGGCGACCTGATAGAGAAGGTACCTCTGTATTTGGACTGGTACACCACCATCTATGGTGACGACTGCTACCAGGATGAGAACGGCGAATGGAAACGTGCTTGGTCCACCTATATTGAGGTAGGATATGACTTCGAGTTGCCATTGGGCATGATTCTCGGCGCACGCGTGGGTATCGTACCTTGGCTCAGTTCGTACTCCAATTATCAAGAGGTCTGGAAAAACGCCCAAACAGTAGCTATCAACAACGTAAACCTCCGCTTGGATCGTGAGTTCGAACTCAAGCACGTCTTCCTCGGCGTATGGGGTGAGATGATGCTCAACTGCTACGGCTTGGATAAGACCAACCTGACCACCACACTCGAGAATAAAGGTGATCAACGCCTCAACTGGCGCATTGGCGCAAGCCTGTATTTCGGTAGCGAATGGTAAAAAACCATTTACTATTTGACTATTTACAATGTACATATATCTATGAAGAAATGGATTGCATTGGGTTTCGCAGTGATAGCAGCAGTTTTGCTGCTATTATTGCCTAATGAGCCCAAGACACAGTACTACCACCATCAGGGTAATATCTTCGGCACATATTATAACATACGTTACGAGGGCACAGAGGATTGGCATGCGGCTATCCAACAGCGCTTGCAGGACTTCGACCACTCGCTCAGTATGTTCAACCCCCAATCGGTTATCAGCAAAGTGAACCGTAACGATAGCGTCCAGACCGACTCACTCTTCGAGGCCATGTACCACGAGGCACATGCTATTAGTCGCCTGTCGAATGGTGCTTTCGACATTACTGTAGCACCGCTGGTGAATGCTTGGGGGTTTGGCAAAAGCGTAGCATTAGGCGATGAGGCGAAGAGACTATTAGGCAATAAGGCACAGATAGATAGCATTAAGCAGTTTGTCGGATACCAGCATATCCGTCTGACAGATCACCGCTTGGAGAAAGACGATGAGCGTATCACCTTAGATGCCAGCGCAATAGCCAAAGGCTATGCCTGCGACATCGTAGCAAATCTACTGCGAGAAAATGGTTGCCAAAACCTGTTGGTGGACATAGGTGGCGAAGTCGTGGTGCAAGGTGTCAATCACCAGGGCAATGCATGGCGCGTAGGCATTACTCGCCCTACCATTGATGCCACAGGTGCAGAGAAAGAACTGCAAGAAGTGATCGCAAGCAGCCAACTCTGTATGGCCACCTCTGGCAACTACCTACAATACTATATCGTGGACGGTGAACGCCGAAGTCACACAATAGACCCACGAACAGGATACCCCGTGCAACACTCCCTACTGAGCGCTACAGTCAGTGCCAGCACGTGTATGAGAGCCGATGCACTCGCTACTGCGTGCATGGTATTGGGCGAAAAAGCAGCCGTGGAGATGATCGAGCAAACCGAAGATGCAGCTTGCTACCTAATCGTAGCCGACAACGACTCACTACGCATCATCACATCACAAAGATGGGCATTTTGAACAAAAAATCACTAAAATTGCACATTTATTTGCTCATGTCAAAAAAAAGCAGTAATTTTGCAGACTGATTTTTGTATTATGACTAAAAAGGGACTTTTAATAGTATGTATGATATTGGGGCTGACCGCATGCGGTGAGTACCAGCAGTTGTTGAAATCGACTGACCCAGAGCTGAAATACCAGAAAGCGCTGATGTATTTCAACGACGAACAATACGTAAAAGCGCAAGAGTTGTTGGACGACATCACAAGTTACTATCGCGGTACAGATCGTTCACAAGATGTGCTTGCTTACTTGGCGCGTTGCTATATGGGACAGAAAGATTATTCTTCTGCATCGGAGTACTACCAAGCCTATATCCGCAATTACCCCAAAGGACGTTATATTGTGGAAGCACGCTTTCAGGTGGGTCATTGCTACTATTTGGACTCCCCTGATGCTCGATTGGATCAGACAGAGACCAAGAAAGGCATAGAGTTCTTCACACAATTCGTAGAGCTATACCCTGAAAGCCCATACGCAGAACAGGCCTATACCGAGATGAGCGAGCTGTTGGACAAATTGGCATATAAAGAGTATCTTAGTGCGAAACTATACTACAACTTAGGCACCTACTTGGGTAACAACTACTTGAGCGCCGAGATAACAGCCATGAACGCACTCAAAAATTATCCAACCAACAAACATCAAGAAGAGTTGAATTGGCTCATACTTCAAGCCAAATACCAACAAGCACTCAACTCCATTGAAGAAAAGAAAATGGATCGAGCACGAGATGCAGAAGATGAATACTACAACTTCATCACGGAATATCCCGAATCCAAACATCGCAATGCCGCAGAACGCATTGGCAAAGAGATGAAAAAACTACTCGAAAACTAAAATAAACAAACGATATGATTGATTACAAGAAAACCAAAGCCCCAAAAACAACTATCACACGGGACCTCAACGAACTGACGGAAAAAGTAGGCAATGTCTATGAGACAGTGGCTATCATTGGCAAGCGCAGCAACCAAATTAGCTCTGCTCTCAAAAAGGAATTGGACGCTAAATTGCAAGACTTCTCTATTCCACAAGACTCTATCGAAGAGACCTTTGAGAATAAGGAGCAAATCGAGATTTCACGCAGCTACGAGCAATTGCCTAAATCCACATTGATTGCTACACAAGAGTTTATCGATGATGAACTGATTTATCGTAGCGGTAACCGCGACGAAGCGCTGAAATAATAATTGAACTTAGCGGGAAAACATATTCTAGCAGGAATCAGCGGCGGTATCGCCGCATATAAGATTCCCGAACTAATCCGCCTACTGAAAAAAGCAGGTGCAGATGTGCAAGTGACAACCACCAAGAACGCCTTGGAGTTTGTCACTTCTCTTACCCTGCAAACAGTGAGTGGACACAAAGTCTATTCCGATGTGTTCGCTGCCATCAACGAACATAGTACCGAGCATATCTCCCTACCCGACTGGGCGGATTTGATGATTATTGCCCCTGCGACGGCCAATGTGCTATGTAAACTGGCCAACGGCATCGCCGATGATGCACTGACCACTACTTTCGCAGCGATGCGCAAACCCGTAGTCATTGCCCCTGCGATGAACACCAATATGTATGACTCGCCTGCTACCCAAAAAGCAATCCGCGAGTTAGCGCAGTGGGAAAACATCACGATGCTTGACGCAGCGAGTGGAGAATTAGCATGCGGTACCACAGGCAAAGGTAGAATGCAAGAGATTGATACCATAGCCGCAGCGGCCGAATACGCACTCACGCCTAAAACGCTTTCGGGCAAGCATGTATTGATTACCGCAGGTCCTACGCAAGAAGCCATAGATCCCGTGCGCTATATCAGCAACGCATCTACAGGCAAGATGGGTTACGCGCTCGTGCGTGCGTGCCTCAATAGAGGTGCAGAAGTCACAGTAGTGAGCGGTCCTACCCATTTGTCTCTGAAAGCATGGCAAGCATTCTGTCCACTGAACATAGTGCCTGTGTTGTCAAGTGCCGAGATGTGCACAGCCACAGTCAAGGCGTTCGCACAAGCCGACATGGCCATACTCTGCGCTGCCGTAGCCGACTTCACACCATGCACTACCGCGGACAAAAAAATTAAAAAACAGCCCGGACAAGAGGGTATGTCCATTGAACTAAAAACCACTACCGACATTGCTGCCACATTAGGTAAATTGAAAGCCGAAACTACGACCAGCAAGAAAGTGTTAGTTGGTTTTGCCCTCGAAACGCACGACGAGCAATTAAACGCTCAACGCAAATTGCAATCCAAAAACCTTGATATGATTGTGCTTAACTCCCTGCAAGACAAAGGTGCAGGTTTTGGCGTGGACACCAATAAGGTGACACTACTCTATGCCAATGGCACAAAAAAAGACCTCCCACTTCTGACGAAGCAGGAGGTAGCTGATGCAATTATTGATAGTATTTGCTATTAGTTTTTCAATCTATTTAAGATACTTCCCAAAAGAGACTTATCCTCGGTCTTCTCTGCCACTGTGTTTTCCACAGTTTCTGCTACCACCTCAGCAGCGGCAGCCTCTGCCTCAGGAGTCCACTCTTTGCGCTCTTCGATCTCGCCTAATTGGCTTTGTACAAACGAAATGACATCATTGAGTCCTTCTGTGAAGTGTGCAAAATCCTCTTTGTAGAGGAACACTTTGTGCTTCTCAAATTGTGGTGGTTCTGCTTCACCTGTCTGTTTACGTTTGCTCTCTGTGATACAGAGATACAAGTCCTCATTGCGAGCCTTCTTTACATCTAAATAATAGATGCGCTTACCTGCTTTCACCGAGCGTGAATACACGATTTCAGGCTCGTTCTTTCCTTCAAATCTACGATTTTCCATCTCTTTAATCATTCTATATTGGTTTAATTTTTCTCTTTTATCTATTTGTATTGGTGAATACGCTGCAAAATTACTAAAAATTTCCGACATACACAAATAAAGCGTGCGATATTTTCGAAAATGGCAGTTTTTGTTTGCTTATATCGAAAAAAAAGTGTACCTTTACAGGGGCGCTCAAAGCCATTAGTGAACAACTACGCAAAGATATGCCCGGTCTAAGAGGTTTTTCTACTACGCAGTTGTATGAAATGCGAAAGTTTTATGAAGCTTGGTTGGTCTTAGATTCAAATATTACGGTTACGACTGTAAAATCTGAGAGCATCGATGCAAATGAGAGTTCTGAAGAAATTCCGGTTGCAACCATAAAATTACAACAATCAGATAATCAAATAGATTCATCCCTTTCGCCACTTGTGTTTCGGACATAGGTGGCGATTTATTATCTAACTACATTCAAACGAACTATTTTTACGATGATTTATAAAAATTTCGCTATCTTCTTGCGCAATTCAAAAAAATGTAGTAACTTTGCAGTCGCAAAGTAGTTGATAGAAGATATTAATTATTAATTATTAACTATTAACTGCTTGGCAGACATATTATAAAAAGCGTTTATTAGCGCTTGTTTTGGTGTAACGAAATCTGGTAAATTTCACAATCGCCCAAAACAAGAAGGCAATAAACGCCCTTTGGGATATGTATATCCCGCCACAGAGCGTCCATCCGTGGACTGCTCTGTTTGGTGGCATTTCATATTCGGCGTGGGCGTTGCTTGCTTATTCTTGCGAAAGGGTTTACCAGAGCCTCGTTACAGAGAATAAGCAAAGGTAAGGTTCCACGCTTTTTTGTATATTTATACCGACGGGGCGTTTGGAGCCGATGTCCCACAAAAGAAAAACTACATGAAAAAGTTATCCTTATTTCTACTAAGTCTGTTCTTATGTAGTGTAGGTGTGCCTATTCTTGCTGAGGATGTCGATCTTGTGCCTGCTATGGTGGTGCAAATGACGGATGGCACAGAACAGGTGGTACAATTGGACTATACTGCGGTGACAGACTTCAGTGTGTTATGCAGCAAGGGAAGTCTTGCTGTCAGTGTGCCTGAAGCAGATTTGACTGGAGTGCGTAGTATCACGTTTGCCATGGTAAAGCAGGACGATACTAGTACTCATTTGGAAGAAGTGTCGTCCTTGGACAATGCAATGACAGACAAAGTCTTGTTTAATGGCAAATTATTTATCCGTACCACAATGCCTGATGGTAAACAAGTCTGGTACGATGTGTTAGGTAACTTATTAAAATAATCAACAATATGAAAAAGATGTTTATGGCAGTCATCGCCATGATGATGACAATTAGTGCTTCTGCACAGTTTTATATTTACTACAGCGATGGAACTGTAGCAAAGGTGGATAGTATAAGTATGGTAGCTCCAGGGGGAACTGACACACCCGATACACCAATAGAGCCAGAAGAACCAACAACTCCTTCCACGGGTATTGGCGTATTCTCCGTAGCAGAGGGTAAGACTGTGACCTTCTCGAAGGGTAATTTGCAGTATCATCCAGCAAATGACGAGTGGCGTTTTGCTCTAGATCAAACGGATTATATAGGTGATGCAAATAACAATATTTCAGTAGATTACAATGGCTGGATAGATATGTTTGGTTGGGGAACAGGTGATTGTCCTACTAAGACAAGTACTTCATATGATAATTATCAGACTTTTGTAGATTGGGGTACAAATAAAATAGGTAATGACACTCCTAATACGTGGCGTACTTTGAGTGAAGATGAGTGGAAGTATATTTTCTATGGTCGAACCAATGCACAATCTTTATTTGCTTTAGGTTGTGTACACGGTATAAATGGTGTCATAATTTTACCTGACAATTGGAATACTCCTGAAGGGATCGATTTTGTAGCAAGTACTGCGAAGGGTTTATATTGGGATATTTGGTATTACTATAATAAATCAGCTAACAACTTCCAACATAATTATTACACATTTGTAGAATGGTTAAATATGGAACGAGCAGGTGCAGTCTTCCTTCCTGCATGTGGTTATCGCTCAGGGAAAGTGACGTATTTTTCAAGAGTACATGGTCACTATTGGAACGATGGAAGCAGTTCGAATAATGGCGTATATTTCGATGAAACAAGCCTATATCCATTTTATGGTTTCAATCGTATCTATGCTCGATCTGTTCGCCTTGTTAGGGATTTATAAAAGCAACTATTCGCAGGCGTAGCCACGACAAAATCAAATGATATACAATCACTATTTTTCACTCCGCAAGCCATTTGCGGGGTGAGTTTTTTTCTCCTATACCACAAGTGAAACAAGGTGAAATAATTTGCAAGTGGTTTATAATCACATATTTACGCAGTTATTTCACCTTGTTTCACTATTTCACCCTAAAATCAAAAGTATAGGTGGCTTATCCGTTTTGTATGGGGTATGGGAGATTAAAGGTGACGAGGAGATACCCGAATGACATTCGTCTAACACCCCATGACGCAGGCGTCATCGGGGACCCCGTGGACAATGGACAAACATAGGAGAATCTTGAGATTTTAAAAGCAGGACAGGTGACGGAATAAAACGGTTATCAAGAGTATTCTTATAGTACGGGAAGGGAATTTACAGGAAGGGTATCTACCGCTTAACCACTGCTTATCCACCCGATAGGGGCTTATGCAAGAAAATAGCAACTATAAGTAAACTTTCTCCAGTATTTTTTGTGTATATCAAAAATTTTTCGTACCTTTGCAGCCCGAATTGCAGCCCGAATTGCAGCCTGAAATATTCGATATTTGATATAAGATTATGATAAATCGCACATTAGTTAGAACAAAAGTCGTGCAGACACTCTTTGCACAATACAGCGGTAGCGATCATACCGCCCTGTCGGCACGCAAAACCCTTCTCAACAAGTTCTCCAGCACCTATAGTCTATATATGATGATGCTGAGTTTTGCAGACGAGTTGACTACCTATGCCGAAGAGCAGATTAGTCAGAATCAGAAGCGTGCTGCAGTACTCCACCAATCCTATACTGCTAATCGCAACTTCGTGAACAACCGCATCGCGCAACAAGTGTTCAACAACCGTCGCTTGCGTAACTATCTCGACACCGAGAACCTTCGTTGGGATACAGGTATGTCAGCTATCGAAGCTACTTACAAACTATTGATTACGACCTCATTCTATCAAAAGTTCATGGCATTAGAAGCTCCTACATACGAAGATGAGAAAGCATTGTGGCGTAAAATATATGGCTCATTGCTATTGGAGAGCGAAACCTTGAATTCTGCATTAGAGGAGATGGAAGTGGCATTGGATCAAGAGGGTTGGACTACTGACATGGATATGGTTATCACGTACGTGATTAAGACCCTCAAACGCTTCAAAGAAGACGACACCGATGAGTTACCATTGCTTGACATGTTCGGTTCCGAAGAAGAATTGGAGTTTGGCAAAAACTTGCTACAATGGAGCATCGAACTAACCGAAGAGAACAAAGTGCTTATTGCCAAAGCATTGCAGAATTGGGAGGCCGATCGTATCGCCTATATGGACCAAATCATTCTGCTCGTAGCTTTGGCGGAGATTCGCCACTTCAGCGAGATCGCATTGGAAATATCCATGAACGAATATATCGAGATCGCCAAAGAGTACTCCAGCGATAAGAGTTATATCTTCATTAACGGTGTCCTGAACCGCATTGTCAATGACCTGCGTGCCGACAACCAACTCTTCAAAGTAAAACGATAAACCATAAATAAATATTACAGACATGTTGAATTTCATTTTCTTGCAAGCAGCTACTGCTGCTAACGGTACCGCTCAACAAGGTGGCGGTTGGTCATTTTGGGTAATGATGATTGCCATTTTCGTGGTATTCTACTTCTTTATGATTCGCCCACAACAAAAGAAACAAAAAGAATTGCAACAACAACGCGATGCACTCAAAAAAGGCGATAAAGTGATTACCGCAGGTGGTATCTACGGCCATATCAAAGAGGTACAAGACAATGCATTCTTATTGGAAGTATCAAAAGATGTAGTCATCAAAGTGGACAAAGGTAGCGTATATGTAGCTGCTGAAGACGCACAACAAGCACCTCAAAACGCAAAATAATATCCTTCCATTGGAATATCGCAATTCATTGTGCAAATAGATATTAAACATATCACCCTAAAACATATCGCCAAGTATATCAAGCAGATATGGATATGGATGGTGCGCAAAGATGCCATCATCTATCTGCTGTTTGTGGGTTTAGCAACCCTCTTTTGGTGGGGACGTGCAATGAGTTCACTGCGAAACATAGAAGTGAAACTACCTGTGGAGTACACCCATGTACCTGCACAGGTAGTTTTTGACACTCCTCTGCCCACCCAACTCGAAGTCATACTCCGTGATAATGGGCGACTGCTGCGACAAGTACAGCACACTAAACCTACTATAACTATCAGTTTGGCAGACAAACTGAACGAGACGAATGGGACACTGCAATTATCAACAGATGTTCTACGCCAAAAAATACAAGATAACCTCCCTGGTTCTACTACGATCCAGCAGATTCGTCCAGAGGAGATTACTACCACCTATTACATAGAGGCTACCAAAAAAGTGCCTGTCAAGTTACGTGCCAATTGGACATTAGAAAAACAATACCAATTATCGGTTCCACCGGTATTGGAACCAGCATGGGTGGACATCTATGGCACACAAGATGTTATTGACCAAATAGACTCCATTGAGACAGATAGCGTTATAGTGGAAAAAGTGCAAGACCAAGTACAACGCAAAGTGGCACTACACTTGCCAACAGGCGTTCGCACAGAGACACACACTATCAACGTTTCGTGGATAGCCGAGATGTTTACCGAAAAGTCATTTGTGATACCTATTGAGGTAAAGCATCTCCCTGAGAAAAAAGTGATGCACCTTTTTCCTCAAACCACTACTATCACTGCACGAGTAGGAATTTCGCACTTTGCCAACGTTACCGAAGAGGATTTTCAAGCTGTATGCGAATACCCAAACTTCAAGCAACAAACTTTGCCCGTTACTATTATATGCAATAACCCACATATCACCCAAATACGTTCGAGTATTCGGGAAGTGGAATATATCATCGAAATAAAACAATGAAAAAGATTCAAATGGTAGATCTGCAAACGCAGTATCAACACATCAAAGAGGATATTGATCGTGGTATCCAAGCCGTGATTGACTCCGCAGCATTCATCAAGGGTCCTGCCGTAAAGAGTTTTCAAGAAAACTTGGAGAAATACACCGGTGCCAAACATGTGATCCCTGTTGGCAACGGAACGGATGCCTTGCAAATCGCATTGATGGCATTGGGTTTGCAGCCAGGTGATGAAGTCATCACCCCTACTTTCACTTTCATTGCTACCGCCGAAGTAGTAGCATTATTGGGTTTGAAACCCGTGGTGGTAGATGTCGATTGGGATACGATGAACATCTCGGTGGATGCTATTCGCAAAGCCATTACCCCACGCACGAAGGTGATTGTACCCGTTCACCTCTTTGGTCAGTGCGCCGATATGGATACTATTATGGAGATTGCACGCGAACACAACTTATATGTAATTGAGGACTCATGCCAAGCTATTGGTGCAAAATATACCCATGCAGATGGCACCGTTCGTCAGGCCTCAACCATCGGACATATCGGTTGTACTAGTTTCTTCCCATCGAAGAACCTCGGCTGTTATGGCGATGGCGGAGCCATTTTTACCAATGATGACAACTTAGCAGCAGAAATGCGCGCAATAGCCAACCACGGTATGGTTATCCGTTATCACCATGATTCTGTGGGCGTTAACTCTCGTTTGGATAGTATCCAAGCTGCAGTATTAGATGCTAAGTTACCTCACTTAGACGAGTATATCGCTTCACGTCAGCGTGCAGCTGCTTATTACGACAACGCGTTTGCCAATCACCCACATATCTTGATTCCAGCGCGCGAAGCAAAATCAACGCATGTGTTCCACCAATACACTTTACGTCTTGTGAATGTGAATCGCGATGCATTACGCGATGCTTTGGCAGAAAAGGGTATCCCATCTATGATTTACTACCCTATCCCACTGCACTTGCAAAAGGCTTACCAAGACCCACGCTACAAAGAAGGCGATTTCCCTGTAGCAGAAAAATTAGCAGCATCGGTATTGTCACTGCCAATGCATACTGAGTTAGATGACGAACAATTGGCATATATCACACAAAATGTGATAGAAGCAATAGAAAATTGTAAATTGTAAATAGTCAAATTGTAAATCCTTATGGCTACTTCACTCACACTTACTCAACAACAGAAGCTCCAGACCAAGTTGTCGCCTGCACAGATTCAGGTGATGCGTATGTTGGAGTTGCCTGCGTGTGAGTTGCAGGCACGTATCAACGAAGAGTTGCAAGAAAATCCTGCCTTGGAAGAAGGAGTAGATAAGACACAAGATACAACGGATTTCCAAGATCAGGACCTGAATGATGAGTATCAGAATCCGCTGCAAAACGATGAATTCAATTACGATGACTATGTGCAGGACGACGATATAACCGATCGTTCCTATAATAGCAACAGCTCACAGGAAACGACACGTGAGGACATACCTTTCTCTGTAGGAGTGAGTTTTGGCGAATACCTAAAATCGCAGATCTATCTGACTAAGATGGATAAGCCAGATAGGCATATCGCTAAGTTCGTTGTAGGCAACATCGACGAGAATGGCTACCTACGTCGCACCGCAGAAGAGTTGGTTGATGACCTCAGTTTCCAAGAAGGTATTGTGGTGAGTGATGAAAAAATGCAATCCATCATTGCGCAGATCCAACAGTTCGATCCTCCCGGGGTGGCAGCATACGATTTGCAGGACTGCTTGTTGATTCAATTGCAACAAAAGGATTCTACGCCTAATATAGCGTTGGCTATTACTATTCTAACACAGTGCTTTGACATCTTCTCGCGCAAGCAATACAACAAGATTATGCAACGCTTGGAGATTACCGAAGAGCAACTCAAAGGTGCTATCTCCGAGATCACCCGTCTCAACCCAAGACCAGGAAACAATTGGTTGGGCACTGTATATGATCGCAATCAAAGCGTAGTTGTTCCAGATTTCTTCGTCGAAGAAGAGAATGACGAGTTGGTCGTGACACTCAATCAAGGTGATATACCTCCATTGCATGTATCGCCAGAATACAGCCAGATGTTGGATACCTACTCACAGTCGGAAAAGTCACACGCAAGCAATCGTGAAGCAGCACGATTCGTGAAGGACAAAATAGATGCTGCCAAATGGTTTATTGATGCCATTCGCCAACGCAACGAGACAATGATGCAAACTATGAGTGCGATAGTAGCATATCAACGAGAATTCTTTTTGCAAGGCGATAGTTCGTATCTTAAACCAATGGTTCTCAAAGACATTGCCGATAGAATAGGACACGATATATCTACCATCTCACGTGTTTGTAGCAACAAGTATGTGCAGACGCAGTTTGGTACTTTCTCGCTCAAATACTTCTTCTCCGAATCTATAACCAAGCAAGATGGAGGCGAAATATCTACCCGAGAAATCAAAGATAAAGTACGCGAGGTTATTGCCAAAGAGGATAAGACACATCCTATCACTGATGATGAATTGGTAGAGATTCTGCGTGAGAATGGCTATTCTATTGCTCGTCGCACTGTGGCTAAATACCGCGAACAATTAGGTATTCCAGTCGCTCGTCTACGCCACCAAATATAATAGCATGCAACAGATATTCAACATCTTATCCCGAGCATTGAGTATTGCACTGCATCCTTTGTTTATCCCCACATACGGTATGATGCTGTATATGGCAGCTATGTTGGTGCGCACACCTAGTTTGCCTAGTTTATATATCAATATAGGTATCATCACCACTTTTATTCTCACGGCGCTGATTCCGATTATCTTGATGCTCATTCTTTGGAAGCGTGGTAGCATATCCTCGCTGCATATTGATAATGCTACTGAGCGTACTACACCTTATATATATACGCTCATCTGCTTTGGTTTTTGGTGTTATTTCATCGGAGCGATTCTCAAAATGCCTTTTGTATGGCTGATTGTGGCAATTGGTGCTTCTCTTGCGCTATTGGCAGTAACAATCATCAATCATTGGTGGAAAATATCGGCTCATCTCACCGCATTAGGCGGATTATTGGGCGGTATTTGTAGTATATCCCTATATTACAATGTATTACCATCCTCGCTCATTATTGGTATTTTGATTGTGTCATTGCTGCTGATGTACGCACGCCTATACCTCAATGCACACACGCCACTGCAAGTGGTATGCGGCTATATATTAGGCATAGTATGTACATTCACTCCAAACCTCATTATATATTATGCGTAAACAGTTATTATTCATCATATTATCCTTTTTGCTGTGTAATCAGTCATTCGCTCAGGTACCTTTGAGCGATAGTGCAAAAATCTATTTACTGACCTGCACGCCAGGTACAGAAGTGTGGTCTAAGTATGGTCATACAGGCATACGCGTTTACGATGAAGCACAGAATATGGATATCGTGTTTAACTACGGTATCTTCTCTCTTATGGAAGAAGATTTTTACTTGAAATTTGTCAAGGGGGATACGTATTATCAATTGGGCATTGAGTCCTATTCATATTTCCTTCGCTTCTACAATAAGATTGGGCGCAAAACGTATCTGCAAGAGCTCAACATCACACTAGCGCAGAAGCAACAAGTGTTTGATGCCCTGATGGTTAACTACTTGCCAGAGAACCGTTTCTATCTCTACAATTTCGTGTTCGACAATTGTGCTACACGCCCTTACTACTTATTAAAACAAGCACTGCACGATAGTATCATATCACCTTACCAAGGCTATGAAGGTCAGCCATTTCGCTCAACGATATCCCACTATACAGGTCCTCACTCATGGGTGGACTTTGGTATCAATATGGTGTTTGGCTATAAAGCCGACCAATCGATGAGCAACGAACAACGCCTCTTCCTGCCCGAAGAACTTATGTTTTATATCTCTCAGGCAAAGCTTTCTGATGGTACTCCCTTGGTTGTTAGCGAACATATCGAACCTTTTGCAGTAGCACCTGTTCCTTGGTATGCTGATTGTCGATTGGGTATAGCTCTGTTTGCTCTTGTGATGGTACTCATCAGTTGGTGGGATAGAAAACGAAACAAACTGTCGTGGTGGATAGATGCACCTCTCTGTTTCGTTTATCTCATTCTGCTGACGATTGTGATATTCCTAACATTCTTCTCATCCCATCCGTTGGTTGGTTTCAATTGGCGGTTATTTATTTTACCTGTTATTCATTTATGCGCTCGACTCATTTATTGGCTACGCTGATAGCCGTCATTGGTATTTGTTTTCCTTCCACGCTCTTCGCTACGCAACCAAGCCTCACCGTAGTGGTGGTAGTGGATGGTATGACACAAGATAACCTCAACAAACTACGTCCATATTGGTCGTTAGGCGGTTTGCGCACGATGAGTGAAGAAGCCTTTCAGACGACCGTTCGCTTTCCACATCTCGTCAATGGCGGACAAGAAACTACGGCTACAATTATGACCGGCACCACCCCATCGCACCATGGTTGCATGGGGGATCAATACTTTGACCGCTTGTATCGCACCACTTTTGATGTGCTACACGATAGTCAAACATCAGGTATTGGTACTTCGCTACAACTCTCTCCACGTGCCATCACAACGACGACTATCACCGACGAATGGCGTATCTTGCATGGTATCAATGCCAAAATCTATGCTATTGGTCTGCAACCACAAGCCACTATCTTGATGGCGGGACATGCTGCCAATGCATGCTGTTGGTTAGATCCTTCTACACTCAAATGGGCGACAACCTCTTACTATTCAGAGGGATTGCCTTCTGCTGCTGATGCTATGAATATGAGTGGAAGAATCCAACACTTAGCCACTAAGACTTGGACTCCACGATTGGAAATATCCACCTATTATGCCCCTACGAAAGAGGAACGCCGACGTGCGTTCAGTTATGTACCTAAGACAGACCTATTGCATACCCCTGCTGCCAACACCTTAGCCATAGAGTTGGCACTCAACCTACAACAAGCCAAAGAGTTGGGAAAAGATAATATCGCCGACTTATTGCTCATACAACTCACTACCAATTCGCCCAAAGCCACATCTGATGCCATTGCATCAGCAGAACAGGAAGATATGTATCTCGGTCTTAATCAAGATTTGGGGTATCTTATGGACCAACTCAACCAACGTCTTGGTAAGACCAATTACCAAATACTTCTTGTAGGTCGTCCCACCAAAGGGTATTCCACTAAAACCTTCGATATGGCAGGTATAACGATTCAGCGTTTCAATCTTGACCGCGCTACGGCACTCACTAGTACCTATCTTATGGCTATATACGGACATGAGCGTTGGATAGACGGCGGATTTGGACCTTACATTTTCCTTAATCGTACACTCATCGAACAGAAACGTCTCTCTTTGGAAACTATCCAACGACAAGTAGCTAATTTTATCATGGATTTTGAGGGCGTACAAGTGGCATATCCTATCCACGAAGCGATACGTTCGGAGTATAGTCAGTCTATTTATAGACGACAGGCGGGCGATGTCTTCTTCCAATTGCAAGACCATTGGATATTAGACACCAACGACAAAATGCGATATGACCATGTCATCGAACGCAATCCTACCGCACCCCTTATGTTGTGGTCAGCAACCCTGCGCACTTTCCCCGAGAAAGAGTTAGATGCAACAGATATTAAATCGCTAATAATCAATAACAAATAGTAAATAGTCAAATTGTAAATCCCTATGATTTTCTACGAAATTAAAATTAGTTATACTCGCCAAACGGGCGAAGATAACCCAGCAGCAGTAAAAGAGACATACATGGTAGAAGGTCTTACTTGTGCCGATGTAGAGAACCATCTTGTAGAAGAAATCAAACCATTCATTTCAGGCGAATGGGAAGTAAAGACCTGCAAACAAGTACAGTTCTATGATTTGATTCCTTCTCCTGAGGGCGATCGTTGGTACAAAGCACGCGTAGAGATGATTACTATCGAAGATAGTGGCAAAGAGAAGCGCAAAGCGGTGTCTATTTATGTACAAGCAAGCAATATCACCGATGCAAATAAGACACTCCAACACGCACTCAATAATGTAGATTGCGAGGTAGTTAGTATCACTCGCTCTCCTATCCTCGAAGTCTTTCGTGCTGTCTAACCAATAACCAATAGCCAATACCCAATCGCCAATCGCCCCCATGTCTATCTCCTCTCGCATAGCCACTATTCGTACCACATTGCCTAACGGTGTGGCGATGATTTGTGTGAGTAAGTTTCACCCTGCGGAGGCTATAATGGAGGCATACGCTTGTGGCGAAAGGGATTTTGGAGAGAGTCGTGTGCAAGAGTTACTTCCCAAGTACGAAGCGCTACCAAAGGATATTCGTTGGCATTTCATTGGTCATCTGCAGACAAATAAGGTGAAGATGGTGGTTCCTGTGGTGTATCTTATTCATTCGGTGGATAGTTTGCGCCTATTGGAGACTATCAACCGAGAAGCAGAGAAGATTCAACGACGTGTTAAAGTATTATTGGAAGTACATGTCGCCAAAGAAGAAACCAAATCTGGATTTACTCCCGAAGAGTTTTTGTCGCTAAGCACTCAACTCTCCACACTCAACTATGTTGAGGTATGCGGTATTATGGGTATGGCAACCAACACCGACGATGAGCAAGAGATTCGTCGCTGTTTCCGCGCAATTCGCACCCTAGCCCATAACCTATTGCCAATAGTCAATCACCCATCGCCAATCATCAGCATGGGTATGTCAGATGACTATCCTATAGCGATAGAGGAAGGCAGCAATATGGTGCGCATTGGTTCGTCCATCTTCGGCGAAAGACAATACTAAACAATTCTACACAACTCTATACAACCCTATACAACTCTAAACAACCCTACACAATGACAATTATTCTTGATATGGGTGGCGTGCTGATGTTGCACAATATGCCCGAATGTATTAGACGTTTTCAAGCCATGCTTGGTCCTCGCATTATGCGCAATATATTAGGTTTAGCGACCAACGGCGAAGGCTTGGAAGACACCTTGATGGAACAGTACGAGAAAGGAGATATATCTACCGATGAGTTCATCAATACCATATTGCAATACGCTTCGCAAGAGACTACTCGCGAAGATGTGATTGCTGCATGGAACGCTATGCACGGCGGTATTCCAGCGGAGCGTTTAGAACAGATCAAACAATGGAAAGCAGCAGGTCATCGCCTTTTCCTGCTCAGCAATAATAACGAACTGCATTGGGAAGACATTAATCAGGTGTACGACATGTCCGTGTTTGAGCACTGTTTTGCATCTCACCTTATGCATGCTAGCAAACCTGCCCTCAGCATTTACGAGTCAGTAGATGCACATCTCAAATCATTGGGTTGCGAGGAGCCATTTCATTTCGTGGACGATATAGCCATCAACCGCCATGTGGCAGAGATATTAGGTTGGGTAACCTACCCTACCTTAAACGATGTGCCTGTATAGGAAGAAGAGATTATCCTAAATCGGTCATTAGATTTAGTATTATAACGATATTTCTTTGTCTGTGTAGCTGTTTGGCAACGGACGACAATTGTAGCACGATGCCATGGTCTCTCCGTATGCGCCTGCGCTACGTATTGCGAGCAGGTCACCTCGTTCTGTGAGAGGTAGTTGGAGGTCTTTGTCGAAGACGTCACTAGACTCGCAGATTGGTCCCACTACATCATAGACTGCACTTGTGGTGTGAGTGCTTGTCAGGTTCTCTATGGCATGATGCGCATGATACAAAGCAGGGCGAATGAGTTCGGTCATACCTGCATCTACGATGACGAATTGCTTATTCACTCCTTGTTTCACGTATAAGACACGTGTGACGAGTGTACCACATTGTGCCACGATCGCCCTACCTAACTCAAAGTGCAGTGTCTGTCCTTCGCGCAATTGCAAGTATGTGGCATACGTTTGGAAATAGGCATGGAAATCAGGTATAGGGTTCTGCTGAGGTTGATGATAATCCACTCCCAATCCGCCACCTACGTTGATCATCTCTGCGCGCAATCCGTTGGCATCTAATTGCTCTTGCAACTCATTGATACGCAAGCACAAATCCTTGAAGTCATCCATATTGGTTATTTGGCTTCCGATATGGAAGTGTAGCCCTTTGAAGTGGATATTGGGCATTGTTTGGGCAAGTTGTATGACTTCGATTGTCCTGTTGAAATCGATACCAAACTTATCTTCGGCTAATCCTGTACGTATATGTTTGTGCGTATGCGCTTCTATATCAGGGTTGATTCGGAAGCAAACCGATGCTATTTTATTCTCCTGTTGCGCTAATTGATGGATTACATGTAGTTCTTCTATGCTTTCTATGTTGAAGCACAAGATCTCATGATGCAGGGCGAGAATAATCTCGTTATCGGTTTTTCCTACTCCTGCAAATAGGATTTTATTGGCGGGGAATCCTGCTTGTATCGCTGTTTCTATTTCGCCTCTGCTCACACAATCAGCACCTAATCCAGCCTGTTGAATACAACTGAGGACCTTGGGATTGACATTCGCTTTTAATGCATAATGCACCTGAAAGTTAGGATATTGCCGAGTTTCTTGGCATATCGCATTGAGCGTTGCTTGCAGCAACGCAGTGTCATAATAGTAAAAGGGTGTATCTATCTTTTTTTGCCAATCCATATCTATTCTCCTTACTCTTCTTTACCTATTGCAGCGAGACCGCCTTGTGAGGTCTCTTTGTAAAGCGAAGGTAAGTCATGTCCCGTTTGTTTCATCACGTCCACTACGCGGTCAAAAGATACGCTGTGTGTACCATCGGAGAATGCAGCATACATATTGCTATCTAATGCGCGTGCTGCTGCAAAAGCATTGCGTTCGATACAAGGTATCTGCACCAATCCGCACACGGGGTCACAAGTCATACCTAAGTGGTGCTCTAATCCCATCTCAGCAGCATACTCTATCTGTGCCAACGTTCCGCCAAACAATTGATTGACAGCTCCCGATGCCATAGCACATGCTACACCAACTTCACCTTGGCACCCCACATCGGCACCAGAGATTGAGGCGTTTTGCTTCACCACATTACCTATCAGTCCAGCAGTAGCCAATGCGTGGAGGATACGTGTCTCGGAGAAATCGCGCGAACGCCAAGTATGGTATAGTACCGCAGGCAACACTCCACACGAACCACAAGTAGGGGCAGTCACAATCTTTCCACCCGATGCATTCTCCTCACTCACTGCCAAAGCATACGAGAAGACCAATCCGCGTGTACGAAGGTTATCTTTGTACCCTGCCACTTTGATATAGTAACTCGCTGCTTTACGTCTGAGATGTAATGGTCCAGGCAGTACGCCTTCATGATCCAATCCGCGTTCTACGGCTTCACGCATCACTTGCCATACCTCGCGCAAGTAGTCCCAAATCTCTTTGCCTTCATAGTGCTCCACATACTCCCAGAAGTCCCAACCCATTTTGTCGCAGTAGTCCTTGATGTCAGAAAGGCGAGTGAGGGGGTAAATTGGGGATTGTGTGTTGGCTATTGGCAATAGGCTATTGGCTATTGGCGATGAGGCTGGGTCTTCCTCTAATGCTCCACCACCTACGGAATAGACTGTCCATTCGCTCATTAGTGTACCATTTTCATCAAATGCGCAGAACCGCATACCATTAGGGTGATAAGGCAAGAACTCATCGTGCCAAACCACTTCAGCAGTTGGCAACACTTCTAATATAGCGACATCGGTCAAGTGCCCTTTGCCTGTGGCGGAAAGACTACCATAGAGGTGTGCTTGGTAATGTGCAGCATTGGGTGTGCTCTCGCGGAAGAGTTCAGCTGCCTTACGAGGTCCCATAGTGTGACTACTACTCGGTCCATAACCTATGCGAAAAATCTCACGTATCGATTTCATGTTTTTTGAATTAGCGTTTTGGTTGAAGAAAAACGGTGCAAAGATAGTGAAAATCTTTGATATACACAAAAAAAAGTGCAGATTACTCTGCACTTTTTTGGTTGTGTTGCTTCGCATACTCTCCTCATCTTTACCGTTACCACCTCGTTACCACTCCGAATACTTACCGAAGGCCTCCGCCCCTTACAGCATATTTCTCAGCAAACGCTTTTCACGGATTTTTAGGGTAAATATAGATGTTAGAATCTTTAGAATTCTTAGGAAATTTAGAAAAACTCATACCCTACAAATTCTAAGAATCCTAAAGATTCTAATAATTCTATCATGCTATCTTCACATGACTCTTTTGATACTTTCCATTCATAATTCACTGTAATTCACCAGTATTCACATATTTACTCAACCAATACTCTATTGTTTTGTTATTCACTCTAAGGACTTCCGCCATCTTCACAGCGTCCTACTTCGTAAAGTCCGCAGGAAGGTGGATAAGCGGTGGATAGCATTGCTTGGCTGTCGTTTTGAAGGAAATTGATTATTATAGTATTATCTTTATAGCAAAAAACTTGCAGCAACTTTTTCGCTATAAAGTTACTGCCTTTTTCTGATATATGCAAATATTTGTATCAAAAATGGCAGAAATCTATAGAAGAATATTTTTCACATAAAGCATCCAATAAAGTCTGTGCCACAAACAAAGACAACTTAGGACAACTTTGGAGACAATTAACAACAATTCTTAACCGCAATTCTCCACCTGACCCTCTACATTTCGCCCCTACTTATCGGGTGGATAAGCGGTGGATAGCTTTCCCTTTCAAAACAAAAGAGAGTGGGTCAGCATTTTGACACACTCTCTTATTTTTGCAGTTTTTCCGTATAAAGGGACTTTCTATGGGCAAACAGGGCGGATTGTATTTAAGACACATCTTAAATCTTGAGTTATCGATTTTTCGGATCGAGAATCAGAGTGTAAGTGTAAAATATAAGCACCGCTATTGCCAGCTAAATTACTTGTCCAACATTCACTTAAGTAATACTTGCCATATGGTTCATAACAAACAAAAATAATACTTTTATCCGTATATCCTGCTTTGCGTGAAACAAATTTATAATAATAATTATTTACTTGATATATGGCACAATTTTCCAAGAGTTCTTGACATTCTTCTATTGTAGGCATACGCCATTTACCTCCCCAATGAATATGAGCAGCATCATCCATAGGTTCTAATATGCTTTTATCATCTTTCACTCCGTAGTTACTATCTGTACAGTATTTTGTAAAATTAACACCGCTATCATAACAATGTACATAATTTTCCCAACTACCACCTCGATTAGGAATAATATCTCCCCAAGCGAATAAATCACCTACTTCCTCTGGTTTAGTCGCCCCAATATTCATTGTCGCCCATTTAACTGAAAGCCCTAAATCTACATATTCGTATCCGTTTTCATAGGTTCTATCTTTCGTAGTAAAACTTAGTTCTTCGCCGTATGCAGTACCAATATTATTTATAGCATACGTTCGTACATAATAGGTTGTTCCATCTAATAAGTCTATTAAGTCTGTATAAAAAATACCAACTCCTTTTCCAGACATGATTTTTGTTGCGCTGGTTGTTGGATTAGGTGCTATGCTATAGCATACTCCATATTCAATAATCTCATCTGGAGATGATGAATTTACTATTCCATTTACGGTTGCAGAATGATAATCAATATTTACCACAGAAATAGTTGTAACATCTGGCAATGTACCAGTTATAGTTTGAAAAGATGTTTGTTCTCCATAATTAATACCCTTGCTATTAACTGCGTATGCACGCACGTAATACGTAGTTGCCATTTCCAAATTGTTCAGTTTTACACTAAAAAATCCTTCCCCTTTACCAGCCTCCAATTTACTATCTGATATTGTCGGATTACTAGATAAAGAATAACATATACCTCGTTCTGTTACTTCTGTTCCTCCATCCGACATTACATTGCCACCAGCAATTGCGGATGAATTGGTGATATAGGTTACTTCGGCTGTACTAACAATAGGCAATGAGTAGGCATTAGTTTGGAAATTGATTTCTTCTCCATAACTTGTGCCTTTTGCATTCGTGGCGTAGGCGCGCACATAGTAGGTGGTTTCTACTGAAAGATTGGTTAAGTTAGCTGTGAAAAATCCAACTCCACTGCCTACAATTACTTTAGAGTCTGTAATTATTGGATTTGATGAAATGGAATAACATATACCACGTTCTGTTACTTCAGAACCTCCATCATCGCGTACTTCTGCTTCAATTGTAGCTGTGGTGTAAGTGATATTTTTTGCTGTTAATGTTGCGATAGTGGGTGTTGAGCGTTTTTTTGTTTGAAACGAAATTTGTTCTCCATAACTAATCCCCTTGTTATTAATAGCATATGCACGTACATAGTAGGTAGTTTCTATAGATAATCCAGTTAATTTTGCAGAAAATGCCCCACCCCCGATACCAGCAGTTACTTTTGTATCCGATGTGGTTGGATTAGGAGAGGTAGAATAGCACACACCACGTTCTGTCACTTCTGCCCCACCATCAAATGATACATTACCATTTACTATCGCAGAGCTATATGTTATATCAGTAACAGAAGATGTGATTACTGTAGGTGATAATACAACTTGTATGTTAAATAATTTTCCCTCGCCATACACAACACCTTGTGAATGAATTAAATAAGCACGAACGAAATAATTTTTATTTACCTCTAATGATTTTATAGTTGTTGAATAAGGTCCTACTAATCCTATTCCTTCTACGATAACCTTATTTGCTATATTTATTGTCGGATTTTCGACTAACGAATACACAAATCCGCGCTCTGTATATGTTGGAATACCTGCATCTTTAATATTTGCATTAAATGTTGCAGATCCTTCGGTATCCGAAATTGGAACCACCTCAACATCATTAGTCGTCACTATGGGAAGAGATGGACTAAAATCAGCAGTTACTTCTTCACCATAAGCTATACCTAAAGAGTTTTCTGCATAAGCACGAATATAATATACATTACCTAACTGCAAACCTTCTGCATTAGCTATATATTCCCCAGTTCCATTTCCAGCTACTATTATATTAGTGTCATGTTCAATAGTTGGATTATGTAGTAAACCATATACGAAACCGCGTTTTGTATATGCAGGATCGCCAATTGAAATAATATTCCCCAAAAATGTTGCTTTTCCTTCTAACTTTGAAATGTTTGTGACACTTTCTGTAGCGACTATTGGTAATGAAGTACCCACAGGAGTGAAAGAAACTTCATTGGAACTATACGCTTCTTTTCCTCCATTGATAGCGTAGGCACGAACATAGTAGGTTCTTCCCTCGATTAGTCCTGTAACTTCGGTTGAGAAGGCCTTCTCAACCGTCAATGGGGTAGTCAATTGCTGTATGCAGTTGCCGATAGTCGGTTTAGACGATTCTGAATATACAAATCCACGTTCGGTGTATTTCGGTGTTCCTTCTGTCAGTATCTCGCCATGTAGCATTGCATAACTACTTTTAATATCGGTTACAGACAAGACATTCAGTGTTGTAGGTTGGTAATTATTTGTGGCGGTTACTATCAACTGCTTACTACCGCTGTTAGAAGTAATGTGCGTGGTTGTCTTATTCTCACCTAAATTTAATTTATCTCTATCAATAGTCACTATCAGCGATTGCGTAGCACCTTCTGACAATACGCCCTCTATTTTGCTTACTGACTTAATCCAATCAGCAGTAACGGTGATTTGCCACTCTAATGTTTCTGTTCCGTCATTGAACACACTAAACGAACGTGCCACATCATCTATCGCGCTACCAAAATCCAATGTATCAATATCGTTTTTCTTATCATCTACTACACGCAATGAAGGAGGTAATTTCTCAATTTGCACATCACCTTTGGCTTGCTGTCCGGGTTTTACCTCAATCGTGCCACTAACACCATCCACATAGCCTGTTTTGGTAATTATCAACGTGTATTTGCCTGGATTTAACTCCGTGAACTCAAATTGTCCTTCACTGCCTGTCACAGTCTTCAAACCGCTTGGACTTAATTCTACACCTGCCGACTTAATCGGCTCGCCTGTGGCTTTATCCACCACCGTACCATAGATACTGCCTGGCAATTCCTCAGACACGCAAGAGGAATATAATCCTCCGAAAAGGATAACGCTCATTAATAAATAGAGAATCTTTTTCATTGTTGTATGTTGTCTTTATTTCTTCAATTCCATTGTGATTGTTGTTTCATTAGTTTCCCCCGCAATAGCATTCACTGTCTTACGGTTAGTACTATACCCCGACTTTTGTACTGTAATCGTATATTGTACTGCATCTAACTCGGCAAACTCAAACCGTCCGTCTGCACCTGTAACCATATTCTTACTTGAGGGGCTGAGTACAACCGATACACCCTCAATAGGTTCCATTGTATCATTATTCACCACCGTGCCACAGACGGTAGAGAATATATCATACGTTATAGGATCACACCCCACCATTGTCAGCAATGCCAATAGTATTATTCCAAAACTTAGTCGTTTCATAAATTGTCCTTAATTGTCTTATAAGTTGTCTTTGTTGTCTTTAGAAATTAACTACTGCTGCCACACCACCACTCTCATAATCTGCGTATGGCGACAAACGCAGCTCCGCTGTTCCCAATGGTATTTGTGTCTTTCCCTTTGCTACCATACCGTCAATCACATTCCATATATACACAGCAGCCACACAGCCAATACCCATATTGCGACTAATCTGGCAGATATTAGCATTCTGGGCGTAGCGTCGTTTTAAGGTGCTATTGTGGGTCATGCTTATCTGTTGCGCATAGTAGCGTTGCAGGCACTCCGCTGCCACTACGCCACCGACCAACACCACTTCGCTAACAATAAACGCTGTACCTTTGCCTACGCTACCTTTCTTTATCTGAGCCAATCCTAGTACAAACGAGTGAGCTATATATTGGCTCTTGGCTAATTGGTTGCATTGCGTAAATGGTGTGAAATGATATGCTATATTGCCATACTTGGCTACTTGGCAAAGAACATACACTGCATACTGGTTCTGCTCCTGTTGGATATACTCACACACTTTATTCACTGGTACGTTCATCACTTCCGATGTCTCTCCATAGTTGCTGCCATTGGCAATAGCCTCGTTGATACTTGCTAAATCAATAGCCAACGCCAAACGCTCAATGGTGTTGCGATAGACTAATCCCATCGCACGGTTGCGTGCTTCCATTTCTGTCGCACCTACACCGCGTTCCACTACATAGAGATAACTTTCATTGGCTGGGCGAGGGGCTTGCAATACCCATTGGGGCATCTCCTGCGCACAAATAGCCACTTGCGAAAGCACTAAAAGTAGCAAAAATAGTAGTTTCTTTTTCATTGTTATATAGTTTTTTTGTCTAACATTATAATAGTGTAATAGGTCTAATGGGACAAATAGGGTATAAAAAAAGCGTGGATTCCGACTATTGTCGTTCCACGATTAGAGGCTCTCGCATTGCCTTTCCAATAAAACGACAACGCGAAGCCCACGCCGAATATAAAATATACTCTCGTGCTACAACAATTAAGGCACGCGCGTGCGCATACGCATACACGCAAAAGACGTACCAATATAGGCACAAGAGGGATAATCTACATCCCGTAGGACATCTATCGTTGCTATGTTCTTATTGGAATTGAAATTTGCGAGATTTCTAATCGTCAGAACTAGCGCTAATAAACGCCTTTTTAATATGTCTTGAAAGCCATAACTAGGGTTTTTGGTCAAATCTTTTTACCGATATAGTAGAGATTTGGGCTTTCCGAGAGGAGACACTTCCCACCCTCTAAACTCCGGCGCTGAACTTTCGACTGCAAAGATACAACTATTTTTTTAACTACGCAAGGAAAATGTAAAAAAAGTGCAAAATTATAGGGATTGGGGTGTGTTGTCTGATAAATTATTCTTTGGTAGCGATATTCTTTTTGTTTTAGATAGTTTAGATTTCTCACGCGCAGCAAGTAGGAACTTCCATATATCTTTCACCTAAATTGTCAAGAACCAAATATACAAAAAATTACCATTCATGCCTGAAATTTAGCACAAATAGCGATAAACACATATATTATTGATTCTTTGGTAGTTATTCTAAACTTTTACACTTTTCCAAACGACTTTTCTGCCAATCTTCACACTTTTCCAAATGACTTTGCGCTGCAAAGGTAGTGTTTTTTCTGAATTACACAAAAAAAATCGCCTATTTCGGGCGATTTTTTGTACTATTGTTACTAACTTTAAATCAATGGCAGAAGAGAATACCTACATACAGGCGAGGACCTGTCGGCATAAGCAATTGCTCCTTAGCCAAAGCCAACATCCAATCCAAACGGAAAGTCAAATGGATACGCTTCGTCAAACAATAGTCCACCCCAACATACGGATTCACATACACAAACCCCTGCTTGTGAACATAAGCCGTCTGCTCAGCCAACCAATCGTTCTCACTGCCCTCCACAATATACAAACTGCGCATAGCTCCTCCACCCAACGAACCACCAACATACGACCACCACTTCTCACCACGCCAACAAGCATCAGCCAATACTCCACCCCAACCCGTCTTGACATAACTGCCCGACTGCAAAAGAGTACTCTTATCCGTAGCGCCCGTCTTCATCGTAGAACTAAACCCCTCACAACCAACACGCAAATGCTTCCACAAATGCACACGCATCGAACCACCTAAGCCATAAGTCAAACCCTGAGGAGTCATACTCCCACCCGAAGGCAATAGAGCCTGAGACTGCCCACCAAACAAATAACCAGCATGAAACATCATCCCTCCACCACAACCCTGAAAAATAGCAATGGAGTCGTTTTTCGCATGAGCAATAGTAGCGAAAAAAGCTAAAATGATTATTAGCTTTACTCTACGCATTAGAACAAATAACCCATCTTGATATAGAAGTTCGCCCATTTGGCGTTGTCCTGTTTGTCAAGAGCCATCGCCCAGTCCACGGAGAAGACGAAGTTCTCGTTCATGGCTATCTTCACACCCAGACCGGCTGCCATGTGAGGCATATAGACTTTAGACTGGTCAATATGTCCTTCTTTGTCCAAGGCAAAGTACTCACCCAATTGCAATGGTGGAACAGGGCGGTTTGGGTCTTGACTTGGCAGGAGTGCCTCAGCGACATCCTTTAGGTAGCCCTCTTTGATAGCAGCTTCATCCAACTCGTATGGCTGCGTAATCACGCCCAAGTCGAAGAATGGTGCCAAACCAACATAGAAATGTTGGCGACCAATGTCGAACTTCGCTACCTTGGTACGCAACTCCACATTGGCGTAAGCAAAGCCATTTGCCAAGATACGGTTACGCATGATACCGCGCAGCGAGTTCGCACCACCCAGTCCCTCGTACATCACGCGTTGGATAAACAGAGTGTTGAGGTAGTTGTTCATATAGAATGGCGAATTGCCTGCGATATTGTTCTGTGTACCAACACGATACGCCAATGTCACGCGGTCGCGGTAAATCTTCACATAGTGGCGGAAGTTGAAGTTGAATTGCAGGTGGTTGTAACCCGCTTGTGCTTGCTCGCCAAACGCTGCTGTATAGGTGAAGAACGCATCGGTATAGATACCATGTGTAGGGCATGCACGTTGGTCACGGCTATCGTAGGTAAGACCAACTCGCAGATAAGGATGCCAGCCGCCACGAGCCTCTGCTTGGTCTATAATGCCCCACTTCACATACTTCTCGTAAAGTCCCTCCACATTAGGATTCATGGCTTTCGGATTGGTTGGAACGCCATTCTCGTCCACCTCGTATTGGTTCTTCTTGCCGTTGAGCATCTGTATGTCGCACTCATCTATCATATAGCCCAAAACACCAAGACCTGCATTCCACTTAATGTTCTTCCAAATAGTACCCTCAATATCTCCCGCGAAACGGAACAAGTCGCGTTTATATTTGTAGAACGCGCGCGTTTGGTAGAGATCGAGGTTCATTCTGTCAGGTATATCGTTCCAGCTATGAATGTCCTTATTATAGACAGACTGATAGCCATTGTAGCCATAGAAGTCGCACATAGCATCCGGCTGATAGGTGAGGTCGAGTGTCAGACGATGATTAGCAATGACCGCCTTGCTATCATAGTTAAGGCGGAAGATACCATAGCGCTTCGTAGTATAAGCCGCTTCCGCATAGATAGAGTGAAGATAATCGGGGTACTGTGAGCCATCACCGTAGTAATAGACATTGACGAGCGCACCACCTTGGAAACCCAGATCGGCATCAAAAGCTACCGAGGGCAACACGCCGAAGTTCCAACCTGTTTTGACTTTACTGGTCGTATCCAAATGATGAACTTTCACTTCATTACTCGCCTGCATAGAAACTGTGAACAATGCAGCCGTGACAAATAGCAATATACGCTTCATAATTTTATATTCTTTATGATTGTTATACTTAACTGAGTACCCATGCCAGTATAGCGCCGAGGTAAGTGCCGACGGCATAACCTACGAGTCCGACCACGATACCGGAGATGAGAACTTTCTTATTTTTCATAGCCCCTGCGATAGGTGGCACGAATGGTGGGGAGCAGAGCAGTCCCACTTGGCATACGCAGAAGAGGTCGCCACTAACCTTCGCAATGCGGCAAAGCAACAAGTGCAAGCCAACGGATATACCAATGATCCAAAGCACAAAGCCACCGATGTACAACGAGCCACCGTTGACACTATTAATATCGAACATAGATGCCACTATCACGCTGAAAATCAGAATAAAGAACATACCCAACTCAAAGGTCTTAGGCAGTTCGCGCACGGGTTTGAAGAACGAGGCGATAATGGACAATGTGGTAATAGTCAGGATAACCACCAACTCGTTGAGTGTGCCTGTGATGAGTAGTGCCAAGCCAGCGCCCATAGCGAGGAAAATGACACTCAAGCCCAGTCCTTTCATCATACCGATGAAGTTTTTCTTCTCAAACATGCCGTGGTAGTTCTCTACATCGTTGGTTCCCACCTCGTCTTCATCCATACGCCCTTTGTGGGTAATATCTTTATATGGCAGCAACTTACGGAAAATCTTGTAACCGCCACCCAAAAGGAAGAATATATAAGGTGTTGTGATTACCATTTGGAATGCAAGCACAATAGCCATCACAGAGCGATCCACATTGAGCGCAGCACCCAGGGCATTGAAGTTCATGGTTCCGCCCGTGTAGATACCCGCCATCATACCTGTCACTTTGGCTATCTCTGGTACATTGTTGCGGAAGATGAAATAGCCCGATATGGAGGCTACGATTACTGCCACAATACCTGTCACCAACGCCCAAGCGGTTTTGGGCAGCGACTTTGTCCAGAGTTTGAAGTCGCAGTTGAAGAGCATGAGTGGAATAGCCAACGGAACAGCTACACTCATGATAGTCGATTGCAGTTTGCTGAAGGTTGCGCCTACAGCAGGGTCAGCGAAGTTAAACACACCGCATAGCGAAGCGATGATACCTACAGCGTATGCCAGCACTACTGTACCAATCTTTTGGACAATAGTCCAACGCTTGAATGCCCCAATAATCAAGAGGGGGAAAAGCACATAACATGCTAAAATAATGTACACTTTTGTCATACTTTTTTGTTTTTATGCCGCCCAAATTTATGATTATTTTGTTTCTTCTGGTTTTTGGAGTTTGCGTGCCAGATACATATATTCCTGGAGGAACATCCAGAATGGCATGGTGATAAATCCTGTCAGCGGAATGATGATCAGTTGCCATACGAACTGCACAGAGTTGTGGAACGCAGGGTCTTTGATAGCCCAACGGATGATGAGCCATGCGAGCCACAGGGGCAATGTCACCACGCCAGCTATGAGCGCCAGCGGCGACATGATGACCAGCATTAGGAGCAGTAGCCACTTAGGCATGCGATGTTTGGGGAACCAGTTCTTGTGCGCAGGGCGATTGTGGCTGAGTTCGTCCCAGTTCTTCTCGTAGTTCTCGTCATCGGGTACCCAGAGTATCTGCTCGCGCATGCGGTTGGTGAGTTCCTCGCGCATGGCAAGAATCAACTTAGGTTGCTCTAAGTCAGCATGTTGAGCAATAAACTCGGTCATGTTAATAGGCTTGCCGATATTAATCACCAACGTATCCCAAAGGTGATACCAATCGCTATACTCCAGTCCAACAGGAACAATATAGATAGGTTTCTCTTTGCCAAACTTCTCATTCGCACGCAGGGTGATACGGAATATACCTTTGCCTAGTGGCAATAGCGAGTGCTTGGTACGGTGTGTGCCCTCTGGCAAAATGCAGAAAGGTATGCCCTCTTGCAGCGTATCGATGGCGCGTTCAACGGTTTCGTCGTTCTTGAGCACCTCGTTGGCGCCATCACGCATGCGGCGGATAGGCATAATCTTCATAAAGTTCAATATCTTGGCAAACAAGGGTTTACGGAAGATATCGGCACGTGCCACAAACACTTTGCGTTCGGAATTGATAGACAACACCGCCAGCGCATCTTGCAGCGCGTTGGTGTGATTGGGAGCGAAGATGACGGCTCCATCTGTAGGGATATTCTCCACGCCTACATATTTGAGGTGGCGGTATGAATGTTTGAACATCCAGTTCACCAGAGGGAGCAGTATCCTGTAACCACGATTCTCATCATGTATTTGTTTCATATCAAAATAGTGATTTGGTGCGGCAAAGGTACGACATTTTTCTGGAATAAGCAAATATTTTAACAAAAAAGTGACATTCTACAAAAAAAATCGCCCGCTACAAAGCAGGCGATTTGGTAGTATTAAGTTGGTCGTATGAGTATGTCATAAGTCTTGATAGACATATTTCATGAATGGTACACTAGCCTCCACATGCGAGCCATAGTACCCAATGTCATACGAGATACGATCTTCATCGGACATCGCTTCCATCAGATTCACAGTATTAATCAACGGCACTACTTCATCTTCCAAACTATGCATAAAGTAAGCAGGCGATTGGAGGTCATACCCTACATTAGTATTCCAAAGTAGCATCTCGTAAAGTATCTCAGCCAAAGGGTGATCTGCATCAAGTGCCTCGGGAGTCATCAATTCGGTCATCATAGTAGAACCCATCAGGTCGTTGATTTGGCCCACTGTATATTCCTTCGAGAGTATCCACTCGTCATAGTTCGAGAGCAATGGTTCGAGGAAGAAGTCTTGCAACTCAAAACCTAAATCGTATGCATCGTTCATGCCCATCACGATCAGCGGTATAGCAGCAGGAATGCCCATCTCATCGCGCTCCACACAATAGATATACGTAGCCGCAGGGTCATACGGACCAGCACCCGCATAGAGTTTGCGCACAGTCCAAAGGAGTGAATCATTTTCCTCTATCATACGCGCTACGCCCAGCGCTACTGCACCACCCTGCGAGTAACCCGAGATAACTACGTCCGTAGGATAAGCGTAACCGTAGTGTGCAAGCAAATCAGGCATACAATTCAGCAAGTCCATAGCCGTCTGCGCTGCACTACGCCAATGCAAATAAGGGTGTACCTGTTCGCGCGAAAGACCATAACCCACATAGTCTGGCATAATGACCGCATACCCCTTCATCGTAAAAATACTCTCCATAGAAAGCATACTGCTTGGCACCTCTACATCAGCAGCCATCGTATAGTGATTCGCAATCACAATACCATTCAAGTAGCGCTGCAAAGGCAGATATACACGCCCAGACACCAATAGCGAATCACCTTGCGGAGTCTGACTCCAATATGCCACAGGAAAAGTGACATAATGCTTGTGAGTGTGAAGATAAAGTTTCTTCATCACCTTATACACACTCTCGTCTGAGAAATGATGACGCTGCAACTGCTTTTGGGTACTACGCCAAATAGCATCTCTGTTCAGCGTAGAACGTACCATCTCTCCACCGCTGTCTCTGTTAGGGATAACAGGCAATGCGGCTGTATCCAACGGAGTAAGCATCACATAATCTGTCGCTTGCAGCGCAAAAGCACCACAGAAAACAAAAGCAACGATTAGAATTGTAGATTTTAGTTTCATAGCTGTAATGTTTAGTTAATGTTTATAGGTTTAACAATACGGTTTTGGTATAGCAAATACAAAAAGTGTGCAAAAGTTATGAATAAATTTTCGTATATGCAAAAATTGTTGTAATTTTGTGCGCAAATACAATATCTAACATGAAACGATCCATCTTTTTACTTGGTATTGCAGCTATGTTCGTTGCATGCCAAACCAACAACAATCAAGTTATGATTAGTAAACAAACCATTCAAAGCAGTATCGCTACTATCATCGAAACCCACCCAAACGCCGACAGTACTCTGATAGCGCGCGGTGTGGAGCAAGTAGCGGCACTCTGGCAGGAGAGCGACGGCAACGAAACCACTTTCCAAGAATTAGTAACCACCTCATACGCAGGAACCGATGAGGCGCGACAAACATTATACAACCGTCTGTCACATATCATGGAGCAATGTAGCCAAAGTGCCGACATGCTCAACAACACCCTGCAAGAACCTACCACCTTGGTGGACAAAGGCGAGCCTACCAGCGTGGATTGGATTATCAGTGGCTATAGCCCTATGTCACACTTTGCAGAGGATATGTTCGCCAACAAGATTGCCCATATCTGCGTGCTGAACTTCCCACACTATAGTTTAGAGGAGAAAAACACACTCGGTAGTCAATGGACACGTCAAGAATGGGCTTATGCCCGAATGGGAGACCTATTCCACACGCGCGTGCCTGGCAATGTAGTAGCAGCCTATTCGCAAGCACTCAGCCAAGCGGAGAACTATATCGCTGGCTACAACATCATGATGCACCGACTACGCAACGAAAAGGGCGAAGCACTTTGGACAGAACCAATGGCATTGCTCTCGCATTGGAACCTACGCGATGAACTCAAATCCAACTACGCCAACGTTCCTCAAGCCAGCGAGAAACAAGAAATGATTTATCAAGTCATGCTGCGCATTATTCGCCAAGAGATACCTGAGTGTGTCATCAATAACGATGAGCCTATTTGGTATCCACAGACCAATGAGGTTATTAGGCGAGAAGGCGATGAGGCGATGAGACAAGAGAAAAGGGAACCAGACACACGTTATCAGCAGATTATCAACATTTTTCATGCTCTACAAGCAATGGACACCTACCGTCCTGATGCACCTTCTCATGTGCTCCGCACCTTCAATGAGGACTTAGAGATTCCTCTTGAGGAGATCGAAGCACTATTCATTCAGCTCGTTCAATCCGACGAAGTGAAACAGGTTGCACAGTTGATTCGTGAGCGTTTGGGACGTGAGTTACGTCCATACGATATTTGGTACGACGGATTCAAAAGCCGTAGCACAATTTCGGAGGACCTACTCACCGCACAAACACAGCAGCGTTATCCCAATGCCAAGGCCTTTGAGAAAGATATGCCACGCATGCTCATGCAATTGGGTTTCATGCCGGACAAAGCAAAAGAGGTGGCATCGCATATCGTGGTAGAAGCAGCTCGCGGTTCGGGTCACGCACGCCCTTGTGTGGGTAGAGAACAGCCTGCGCGCCTGCGCACACGCGTTGGTAAGGAAGGTATGGACTACAAAGGCTATAACATTGCCGTGCATGAGTTTGGACACAATGTAGAGGAAGTCATTTCGCTCTATGATATTGATTATTACACGCTCGCAGGTATTCCTAATACAGGCTTTACCGAAGCAAGTGCATTCCTTTTCCAAGAACGTGACTTAGAGATTTTGAATAACAAATTAGGTCAGCAAGGTACTGCAAGCGCAGATGCCCTATTCGACATGATTTGGGGCATGTACGAGATCATGGGTGTGAGTTTAGTGGATATGCGTATGTGGCAATGGCTCTATGCACACCCCGAGGCTACCGCAGCTGACTTGCGCGAAGCAGTGGTGACTATTGCTAGCGATGTATGGAATGTATATTATGCACCTGTTTTAGGCGAAAAAGATAGTCCACTATTAGGCATCTACTCGCACATGATAGGCTACGCTTTGTACCTGCCAGCCTACCCAATCGGTAATCTTGTGCAGTATCAGTTAGAAGAACATTTGTCGAAGTGTGCGACACCACAAGAGTGGGCTAAAGAATATACGCGTATCTATCAACAAGGCAGCCTCACCCCCGATGCATGGATGCGCGGTGCGGTAGGCAAACCGATGAGCGTAGAGCCAATCTTGAAAGCCGTTAGAGAGCAGTTATAAATCTCGTTAGCAACGTGTGAGGAATAGTAGCAATTCCGTCATGGAATCGAAGACTTGGTCCGCCTGGGCTAAGTCTTCTTTTGTTAGTATGCCCGTATTCACCGCATAAACAGTTAGTCCTGCGGCTTTACCCGAACGAATACCCAACGGTGCATTCTCAATGACGTAGCATTGCTCTTTGGGAAGTCCTGAGCGTTCCCAAGCTTTTAGATAAGGCTCAGGGTCAGGTTTTCCGTGCGTGACATCAAAAGCAGTAATCATGCGTGCATTATCAAACACATTTGGAAATAGCGCATGCAGACTATCAATCAGGGTGCGTTGACCACTGCCAGTGACTACCCAAATCTGATGACCACACGATTGTACGTATTGCAGTACCTCTGCCACATGAAGGATAGGATGAGCTTCGCCTAATTGATGAAAATAGGCAGACTTCTCTGCATATATTTGTTCGATTTCATCGGGCGTAGCATCTCTATTGCGTGCTTTCCACATCGCCTCTCGAATAACAGACTCACCTGTACGTCCCTCGTTAATATAGCAATCGCGAGCAGTGAACGAAAGTCCGTGTCGCTTCATTACCTCTTCCCATGCTATGGCATGGTGGGGCATAGAGTCAAACAACACCCCATCCATGTCAAAGAAATATGCTTTTGTTGTTGTCATAGTCTATTAATAGCAGTAATCGTAGATTTATTCCTTGAAGAACTTACCCATGCGCGTGCCCACTTGCACAATGTACATGCCTGCTGGCAACGAAGCAACAGATAATGTGGTTACCGCCCCTTCCACAGCGTGAGTCAGTACCGTTTGACCATTGAGATCATACACGCAGATAGTAGTCTCTTGCTCCCACTCGTTCATAAAGACATTTAGATACGCCTCCGCAGGGTTCGGATAGAGCATTAGAGCCAAACGGTCATCTACCTGCACATTCTCCACATCTACGCTTTTTACATCTTTGAAGCTGATTGGCTGTGTGCATGTCTCGCCAAACATATTAGTGATAAACGCGCGCACATACGAGCCTTGGTAGCCATCGTAGCAGAAGGTCTTACCTATACCCACTACCGTACTACGTGCAGAAGATGCTGCACTTGATGTCTTGTCGGTAGCATAGATCCAATGCACCAATCCATCGGCTTCAATAGTGATTGTTTTGTTATTCTCGTCCACATGGATAGCACTAATACGAGGTGCTTTGCCTTCGCCACTACCCTTTGGTTCATAGCAGAAATAGCTCTCGCCCTTACGCATAGCATCTTTCAATTCCTCTGTGGTGAGATTCTCCATGAGCATATAGTTATAATTGCGGAAGAGTTGCTCGTTGTTGTGGGTATCATCGCCCGAGTAACCATACACATTGCGCTCTGGCATGGTGCGTTGCAGGATTTGATCCCAGAGCACACGGTCGTTGGCACGGCGGTCACCTTGGTTATAAACCTCCAATCCAACAAGAGATGGGAATGTTTGGAAATTGTTTGCATGCCAACCTGGTCCATCTTTCTGCGTTTCGCTATACGTATTGTCAATGCTCCAATATTGTCCTGGGTGGTTGATGATTTGCATACCGCCCAACGCGTATGTGTAAGCGTAAGATTCTTGCAGCGATGCGAACTCCTGTCCCTGACGACCCGTAAAGAAATCATTATGGTGATTGAATTGTCCGCCAGTACGCTCGCTCCAACTATTGGTATTGTCTTTGCTGAGCTCATTGCCTGGTACTGCTAACATACCCAATGACTCTGGATCGCGCGCAGGAACACCACTCATATATTGTGGGAACAACTGCCATGGATAAGGATTGTAATCATGATCAGTCAAAGAAAGAATCTTATAGCCTGCTGCATAGTATTTATCCACTACATTGGCAGTCGTAAACTCATCGATTGCATCGTTGGACTGGGTGGTATGTGTGTGGAAATTGCTCTTGTATTGGTTCACCGTTGCCCAATCAATTTCCTCGTATGGGTTCTGATATATCACGGGGGTGATGGTCTGACCTTCTACGACTTTTACGAATACCATGCGGTGCGCTTTGGTAGTTGTGCCATTAAGTTCGATATCCAAATAGAAACCATAGATACCACTTTCCGCCGATGAAATCATGTAAAACTCTTCGCCGTTGCTACCCTTTGAGAGGGTGATAGGTGATGATGATTGATTATTGTGGTTCATGCGGAAGCTAACTTTGTAGCCATTCTTGTTGGCAATTTTCACCGACATCTTCACAGATGCACCAGGGTGCACTACTGCAGGTTCTACTTTGAAGTATTCCAAGTCTATATCCGAACTACCCCACGCTGTTTCGGTGACAGTCAGTTTATTTGTGAGATACGAATATACCACTTTGGCTTTCAAACAGTTGTCCGACACAGTGGTGTTTACCAACTCACCCATATCGCTACCCGAGTTCACACTACCATAGTGCACAGAAATCGTTTTGCTATCCGTTAGGCTGACTTCTGCACTCACTTCGTAGTTACTACCCACAGTCATCTTCACGCCATTGGCGGTAAAGTTGGAGGAAGAAGCTGCTGATTGCTCGTATGTTCCGTCTGCAAACACAGCCACACGTTGCCATGATGTAGTGCTACGCGTATTTTTGAAGCCAATATCTTTGGGTGAAGCCATCAGCAATTCGCCATCACATTGGCTACCTGAATTGAGATTCCAATAATAAGAGTATTTTTTGTTGTCCACAGGAATCTCTTTGACCAACATTTGTGCCGCAGTAGGAGTCTTACCGTCCTTGTAGAATGAGCCTTTTTGTGTAGGAGTCCCTTCGCAAGTAAGCGTAGTTGTACCCTCACCTTTCATAAAGTACCAAGTATTGGCAGTGTAGTCTGTCGCATTACTTTGCACCTTTTTGGGCATAGTGGTAGGTAATTCAACAGGTATGTCCAATAGTGTCGTAGCAAACATAGTTCCCCATGTACGGTCATCGTGTGCGCCTTCCACCTCATATACATACGCGAAAGATACATTATCGTTAACCCAATTGTAGTAGTATGCTATTTCTTCCGTTGTCCACTGGGTATCGGCAGAGGTTTGCACGAATAGAAAGTAGGTATTGGTATGTGTTGGAGTCATTTGTCCGATGAAATCGCGCAATTCTGCTTTGTTGTACCAGAACGCAGGTGAGAACATTACGCATCTGCCAAACTGGTTAGGATATTTGATTGTTGCGTAGAAGGCAAACAATCCAGCTACATCTGCACCCATGATAGTGCAAGCAGATTCTCTCGATGAAATCGCGTATTTCTTTTCGAACGCGGGTTTGAAATCGTCCATAAAACTCTTTAAGAAGGCGTCTGCCTGACCCGTGCCCGCAAACTCCTCGTTTGCCCATGGAGTGAACTCTGGCAGTTGGGCATAGATAACCACGATAAATCCGGGGTGTTCACCGCGTTTCTCCAATTCAGCCACTGTTTCTGCTACGCCCCATGAGTCAGAGTAAAGGATACGATCGCCCATCTCGGTGTCGGAACCTGCATCGCGATAGCGTTGATGGCGACCGAACATATAGGTTACATTATATTCTTTCGAAGAATCGTAGTTGCTTGGCAGGAGGATTTGCACAGGATATTGTTTTCCTGCGATGGTCCAGTTTTCGGTAATACCCACATTCTCATATACAGCAGCCCATTTTGCTACTACATCGGGATTGCCCACGGAGGTACGGTTGGCAACCTCATCACCGGAGGCTGTCTTTTCCACGTATTTCCAATCGGGTCCACAGATGTACTTATATCCTTCGGAGGCACTAATATCGGCAGTAGATATACCTGCTACGGTAACGGTGAATTGGTCTTTTCCTTCCACTTTATTCATAGCAACAGCAGTACCTGCCGACCAAGAACTGAGTTGAGGCAATCCGCCTACTACGTAGCATTGTTTCGTGCCAGTGGGCACATTTACGGTGAAGGTTACATCAGCCAAAAGCATGGATATACCACTTGCCAAACCGATTAGAATAAAGAAAAGTTTTTTCATAAGGTTATTTATTTTTATAAGAATAACTCATTTGGATAATTTATCTTTGTCAGATACAATCCTTCAGCAGGGGCGGAGTCGCCTGCAGCTATGCGAGTGTGTTTCGTGATTACTTCTGCAAACTGCTCTTTCGTCATCTTACCACGACCTACCTCGAATAACGTTCCTAGCACTGCACGCACCATATTGCGCAGGAAACGATCCGCGGCAATAGTGAACACCGCATGTCCATGATCCAATACCTGCCACTCCGCACGTGTGAGGTCACAGATAGTTGTCTTGACATCTGTATTGCTACGACAGAATGAGGCAAAGTCCTGTTTGCCAATCAGATACTTCGCTGCTTCATTCATCGCATCAAAGTCTAGTCCGGGTCTTACGCGAGTGGCAAGCGTATGTAAGAAAGGGTCTTTGTGATCCACAATATGATACTCGTAGGTGCGACGTGTTGCCGAGAATCGTGCATGCGCATCGTCCGTTACAGGCAGAATATCATGGATTGCTATGGCGTTAGGGAGTATGCCGTTGAGGCGAAAGACTAGCCTATCGCCTTCTCGCCTCATCGCCTCATCGCCTATATCCATGTGCGCATACATCTCGCGAGCATGAACGCCAGCGTCGGTTCGCCCTGCAAAAGTCAATGGCACTTCCTCACGGAAAATCATAGCCAACGCTTTCTCCATCGTTTCCTGCACTGTATTGCCGTTGGGTTGGCGTTGCGAACCATGAAAATCAGTCCCTAAATATGAAAACTTAATAAAATAACGCATTATATCCCTTTCCTTCACACCTTACACCTTACTTTCTCCCCCATCGAACGTACCTGTTGGTTAATCTCCGGAGAGAGGTTCTTGAACCATGCTATGGCACAACCTCCTCCTATGAGCACCACGGAACGAACGATACTACTAATCCATATATTATTGATTGGCAAGTACTTTTGCCAAAGGAAATTCAAATTAAGTATCACCACTATTAGAAGAAGAATCTTCAAATGCTGGCGTGTAAAAGTAGGAGCATGCAGTGTGAAACGCACAGTCAGGGTGATGAATAAGAAATAAATTGCGTATGCAATCAGGTTGCTCATTGCCGCACCGTTCATACCTAGGTGAGGGATAAGCATATTATTGAGCAATATAGATAATGTTGTTAAGACAAACGAAAACAATAATGAGAAGGCATAGAAGCGCGAATAATTGAGCGCAGATGATGTGAATGAACAAACGGCAATAAAGAGTTGACTAGTCCCCAAGATAAGTACTACTTGACGAGCGGCTGCATACGTCTCTCCATTGGGCAAGATGTGGAAGATAATATCTATATTGAGCCAAATCATGCAGAGTAACATTCCACCAATAAGCAGCAATGTGCTACTTACTTGCTGCATAAGATGAGCAGTCTGAGGTTGGTTATTCTCCTTGATGGCAGTTGCCAGTTGTGGTGAAGCTATGGCAGTCATAGAGCGATAAGGAATGCTAACCATTACAGCTATGTAAGTGGCAATAGCAAAGATGCCCGTATAACTCAATCCCATCTCAGCTGTAATAAAAAACGAAGATAGGGTTGGAGCAAGCACACTAGCAACGGCAGAAACGAGTAGAAAACCAGTATAGAGGATATATTGGCGAATCAATGGGCGATTCTCACGTAGGAACTGCCAATCGGGGCGTAAGGATATCTCACCCAAAGAGAAAAGGTAGGCCATATTACAAAGCATTGCCACGGCATATACTCCGCATAGCGCAATCACGAATCCATTGATTGTCAAGCACTCAAAGGCATAAAGTAGATAAACGGCGAGCAATCCTATTCGCGTAATCAGTTCGCGTACCATACGCGGAACGACGATGTGCATACGCACATTGGCATTGGTCTCAAAGACCGTTTGGTAGAGCATAAAGAACGCCATCGGCAGTACCATATAATAGTACTCCACAAAGAGCGGCGACTTCTCGCCAAACCATTGACTGAGTGGTTCGTGGCAAGCACAATAAATAGCGGTGAATAGGGCGAAACCTATCAATGGCACGATCAGTGTCCAAAAGAAAAATCCGTGGTCGGTATCCCCACCTCTCGCCTCTTGCCTAAGCGGGGTCCCCGAAAACGCTCGTGGCGTTTTGGGGTGCTCTTCGCCTTTCGCCTTAAAGTGCGGATAAAAGCGGATAATGGACGATGAAGTGCCCAATTGCGCCAATCCGATAAAGAGGGTAGCAGCATCAACCAATACGCGTGCCAAACCGATCTCCTCTGCTGTGAGGAAGCGAGTCAGCACAAAGAACGTAGTAACAAAGCCCACCGCCACCCCTAGATAGGTGACGATGGTGCCTTGAATACTTTGTTTGGCGATGATGCCCATACGATTACTTCTCGATTCCGAGCAGCTCTACCTCGAAAATGAGTGTAGAGTATGGAGGAATAGAACCTGCTTGTTGTGCGCCGTAACCCAACTCTTGTGGGATATAGAAGCGGAATTTACTGCCAACAGGCATAAGTTGCACACCTTCGGTCCAACCCTTGATGACTTGATTCAATCCAAATACGATTGGTTCACCACGATCCACGCTGCTGTCGAATACGGTACCGTCGATCAAAGTACCATGGTAGTGTACTTTCACTTTGTCGGTAGCAGCAGGTTTTTTACCGCGACCCATCTTGATTACTTCGTATTGCAAACCACTCTCGGTGGTAATAACGCCTTCTTTGAGTGCGTTCTCTGTGAGGAATTTCTCGCCTTCTTCCTTCACGTTGCCATACTTGATGTTATTCATAGTGTTTTGGATATACTCACCAGCTTGTGTGCCATCCATTTGTTCGGTGAAACCGAGCAAGCCGTTGATGAAACCTTGTTTGATGAGCACGAAATCGGTTGCCAACGATGGCTCGCCAATTAGACCTTGTGCCTCTTGATCCTTGATGTTCTTACCAATTTGCTCACCCATGTTCACGATTTGTGGGTTCTTTATGTTGCTCTTCAAGCCTTTGTTGATATTGGTAATGAAGTCTTTGGTGAGTTGACCAGTAGAGTCCATGAGCAATACATAACGAGCAATCTCATCACCATTGAGGTAACCGAAAGCGTAGTTTACGCTGTCGTTTTGGTTGTTGAGAGTAATCGTTTGTACCTTGTAAACACATTTTGCTTTTACTACTTTTCCTGACTCAATGCTATCGGTGAGTACAGATGCATTTTGATACTGTGTTTGGAAGTAGTTGCGTGCTTCGTCTGCCTTCATCACAGTGGTGTCCTGGCGCAAGCCGTTTACCAGACCTTGGAAGAAAATCTTTTGGTTGATAGCCCATGCTGGATTATCTGCCAAGCCTGTTTCCTCTGCGTTCTTGATAGCATAACCGATGTTCAGACCGATATTTCCAGCCTCGCTCAGTTGCTCTACCTTGCCGTCATAACCACGTTGGAGTGCATCGATAAACTCGGTGATGGTCTCCATGGAAGAGTCATTGCGGAGTTGATACATTTTCATTTGTGCACCATTCACTACGCCGAGTGCATAGTTCATACTGTCGTTTTGGTTGGTGAGGTCAACAGTCTTAGCAGTGTAGGTGTTGCCGCACGCCATCATTGCCAATGCAGCAATGATTAGAATAGATACTTTTTTCATTGTTAATTTGTGTATAAGTTTTGTTTGTTGATTATTCGATGCCGAGCAACTCTACGGTGAAGATCAATGCTGCGTATGGTGGAATGTTTGCACCTGCGCCGCGCTCACCGTATGCCAATTAGTATGGCAAGTAGAGTTTGTATTTGCTACCGATAGACATGAGTTGCAGACCTTCTGTCCAACCTTTGATTACTTGGTTGAGACCGAAAGTGATGCTCTCGCCACGTTTATAACTGCTGTCGAATACAGTACCGTCGATGAGGGTACCCTCGTAGTGCACACGCACTTTGTCGGTGGCTTTAGGTTTTTGGCCGATAGTTGCCTCGATTACTTCGTATTGAAGACCGCTCTCGGTTACTTTCACGCCTTCGCGTTTAGCGTTTTCTGCGAGGAATGCTTCGCCTGCGGCTTTTGCCTCACCAGCTATCTTTTGCTCCAACTCGCTGAAGAACTTGCCCAATACTTGTTGAGCCTCTTGATAAGAGATTTGTGGTTGGTTTTTCTCCAACACGTCTTTAATACCTGCTGCCAAATCAGCATATTCCAAGGAAGTTACACCACTTCCCATCAAGTTTTGACCCATGCTCAGGCCAATTGCATAACTAATTTTATCCATTTCTTTATTGTGTTAATTGATTCATTCTTGTGATATATTTGCCGATAATATCGAACTCCAAGTTCACTTGTGTTCCCACTTCAATATACTTGAAATTCGTATTCTCGTGGGTGTAAGGAATGATACAAACGCTCACATAGCCCTTACCGTCCACCACATCGGGTTCGCATACGGTTAGGCTCACGCCATTGATACTCACCGAACCCTTGTCCACGCAGAAATAGCCACGCTGTGCCATCTCCTTTGTGCTCTCGTATTCAAAGCGGTAATACCAACTACCCTCGGTCTCTCTGACTTCTACGCAACGTGCTGTCTGATCCACATGTCCTTGCACGATGTGTCCGTCTAATCGTTCACCGAGTAGCATACTGCGTTCCAAGTTCACCCAATCGCCCTCTTTGGTTTCGCCCAAGTTGGTGCGGTTAAGGGTCTCTTGCATAGCCGTTACGGTGTACAAATCTCCTTCCATTTTCACCACAGTGAGGCATACGCCGTTGTGTGCGATGGATTGGTCGATCTTCAATGTCTCTGCGTATGGATTGCGCAGGGTGAAGTGTTTATTGGTTTGTTCTTGCTCAATCTTCACGATTTGAGCCATTGTTTCTACTATTCCTGAAAACATATTTATTTTTTCTTAATGAGTGACTTTCCATCTATACGATAGAAAATCACACTATATATAATAAGGAGTATAGTGCCTATACCCATTTTTGTCCAATCATTCATTGGCAAGAAGTGTGCCAAGGCGTAATATCCTGCCAAAAGTGTCACAATCAACAGGGTGTATATGCCAATTCGGCGCAAATCGTATGGTATTTCTAGATGTTTACGTCCTACGAAATACGACAATAACATGATGACCAAATAGCAAACTGTACTGCTCAATGCCGATGCCATATAACCAATGCGTGGCACGAAGATGGCTTGCAGTGCAAAGGTAATCACCACCCCGATGATGGAGAAGTACGCTCCCCATTGTGTTTTATCTGTCAGTTTGTACCAGAAGCTGAGATTGAAATACACTCCTTGGAAGATGTATGTCCAGAGAACAACAGGTACGATTTTCAGTCCTTCCCAATAGGAAGGAGCAATAATAAATTTCAATAGGTCAAGGTAGAATATCATCCCCAATAGTATCATATAGGAGAAGATGATATAGTATTTCATTGCATCGGCGTATGCTTCTACCGATTTTTTATCCTTGTGTTTTGCAAACACAAAAGGTTCGTATGCGTAGCGGAAGGCTTGTGTGAACATCATCATCACCATCGCCACTTTGAAGCATGCACCGTAGATACCCAACTGCGCTTGTGCATCGGCACCCTCGTAGAAGAATGGAAAGAGTATTCGGTCAAGCGTTTGGTTCATGATGCCACACACACCTAACACCAGTAGTGGCAATGAGTATTTGAGCATCTGCTTCAACAAGCCCCATGAGAATACTTGTCCCCGATTCCCAATACCCTCTACTACCGCAGACAGCAGGAACAGCGTCTGTATGCCTGTTGCTAAGATGTTGGCTATGAACACATACCCTACCCCATAATTGGGGTTGTACCATGAGTTGATGATTGCCCAATCTTGTATTTTTGGGCAAAGTACTAAGAAGAATAGGTTGAATGCTATGTTTAGGAAGACAAACAGCAGTTTCAGTACGGCGAACTGCAACGGACGTTTCTTGTAGCGCAGGTAGGCAAATGGTATGCTGGCAAAGGCGTCCATTGCGACTACGCAGCCTAGTAAGGCAATGAATTCGCTATGTGTAGGATAGCCTAATGCATTGGCTATTGGTGATCGCCATACAACGCAAGCGATGGCAAAGAGTAGCGAGGTGGTTAGGAGTGCAATCAGCGAGGTTGTATAAACGGTCTGTGCATTTTCTCCCTCTTTGTTGGCAAAGCGGAAGAAACCTGTTTCCATGCCGTAGGTCAGTATCACTAATAATAGTGCGGTCCAAGCGTAGAGGTTGGTCACGATGCCGTAATCTGCTTGTTGTTGTAGTACGTATGTATATAGCGGTACTAGTAGCCAGTTCAAGAACTTGCCTACAATCGAAGACACGCCATAAATAGCGGTCTCCTTAGCCAATATTTTCATTTGCAGACTCATGCCTTTAACCTTTCGCCTCTAACCTTTAACCTAATTTTTTCCCTCTACGATCAATACGATTTCGCCCTTTGGCGGTGTTTGTTTGTAGTGTGTTGCCAGTTCGAGTAGTGTTCCGCGTTGGGTGTCTTCGTGCAGTTTGCTGATTTCTCGGCTTACGCTAGCACGGCGGTCACCTCCCATGAATTCTGCCAACTGCTCCAATGTTTTTACCAATCGGAAAGGCGACTCATAGATGATCATTGTGTGTGTCTGCTCGGCGAGTATTTTCATGCGTGTCTGGCGACCTTTCTTTTGGGGCAGGAATCCTTCGAAGTAGAATCGGTCGTTAGGTAGTCCAGAGTTGACCAATGCAGGCACGAAAGCCGTTGCGCCGGGCAGGCATTGTACTTCTACGCCACGTTCCACACAAGCACGTACCAACATAAATCCGGGGTCGGATATGCAGGGTGTACCGGCATCGGAGATGAGTGCCACGGTCATGCCTGCTGCAATGCGTTCTGCCATATCGTCGCAAGTCTCATGTTCGTTGAACTTATGATGACTTTTGAGGGGCGTATGGATATCAAAGTGTTTGAGCAGTACGGACGAGGTACGTGTGTCTTCTGCCAGAATGAGATCTACCTCTTTCAGAAGCCGCAACGCACGAAAAGTGATATCTTCCAGGTTACCAACAGGTGTCGGGATCACGTATAGCATATAATGTTTATTTCTTATTCTCCTACTGATTTCACTAATATTCACAGATGTTGTTCAGTTCGCCGTTGAAGGAGGAACCATTCGTGTTTATCCGTGCAATCCGTGGGAAATATATCCTAAGCAAATCGTCTTTTCAGCACATTCTCAAATAGTTGTACAGCGGTGGATTCTTTATCCCATTCGAAATTATCCTGTATATATGTTATGGCTTCGCTGAGCGAACCAAGCGCATTGATTTCGTCCAATGTCTTTTGCATCAGCTCGCCATTGCCACCAAAGAGTTCGCGTTGAAACAGGAATCGGTCGCCGAGTGAGATGGCTTGACGTATATCTTCTACGGCAGTACCGAAGAGCGATGTCTGCTGAGGCATTGGACGTGGTGCAGGTTTCTCCACTACGGGTTTCTCTGCCACAGGCTCTTCTACCACGGGTTCTACTACCACAGGAGCAGGCTCTACCTGAGGCGCAGGCTCTACCTGAGGCTCGAGTTCCACGATAGGAGCAGGTTCTACCATAGGTTCAATTACAGGTTCTGCGATAGGCTCTGCGACTGGCTCAGGCTCAGTAGTATCTTCTATGATTTCCAACGTTTCTTGCTCAACGGATACCTCCTCATCATCGTCCATCACGAGTTCGATTTCAATCTCTGGCTCTTCTAACCTTTCGCCTTTCGCCTCTAACCTCTCGCCTAATCGCCCTATCGTCTCATTCGCCTCCTCGATTTGCTGTTCGAGTTGTGCCACACGCACCTCTAGAGCAGAAATTTTCTGCTCCAGAGCTGTCGTGTATGCGGTTATTGATTGAATCAATTGTTCCATAGTTTACTTTGTTGCGTCTTCGAGTTTCTTCATCATTGAGAACATGAAGATAGCGGCGATAGCGCAAACAGCTACGAATACGCTCCATACGCCCCACAATGGCATATCGCCCCAGAGGTTACCACCGATAGATACGAGGTAGTTACCAATAGCGGTTGCTACGAACCAGCCACCCATCATCATACCCTTGTATTTTGGAGGAGCCACTTTACTTACGAATGAGATACCCATTGGGCTGAGCAACAACTCTGCGAAGGTCAAAATCAAGTAAGTATAGATCAATACATTTGCATTTACGAAGGTAGCACCTTCACCTGCAACGCGAGCTAGCTCTTGTGCGTTAGGGGTGAGAAGGCCGATACAAGCCACAGCCATTACGATATATGCCACAGTAGCAACCACCATACCGAGTGCGATCTTACGTGGAGCAGAAGGCTCTTTGCCTTTCTTAGCAAGTGCGCCGAAGAGCGCCATGCTAAATGGGGTGAGGGCTACTACGTAGAATGGGTTGAATTGTTGGAAGATAGGAGCGCTCAAAGTGATACCCTCTGCAGAGATGTTGAGGTACTTGTATGCCAATACGCCGAGTGCTGCTACAATCACACCACCAGAAATCACTTTCGCTTTTTTCTCTTTGCTTTGTACGAGTGAGAAACCAGCATATACGATTGCCACGATCATCACGAGGTTGATGATGTCGAACCACATTGTTTGTACGCCGGTGCAGAGTGGTTGTACGAACTCGTTAGCGAAGTAGGTCAATGTCAAACCGTTTTGGTGGAATGCCATCCAGAAGAAGATCACCACAGCGAACACGAGGCAGAGTGCCACGATACGCTTCTTGGTTTGCTCTGGTGTGAGTTCCTCTACCTTTGCGCCGCCAGTAGCAGCCACTTGCTTAGCAGAGTTCTCTACATGCTTGAACCAAGGACGGCAAGCGTAGTAGATTGCAATACTCAAAATCAATGAAGCGCAGGCTACCATGAATGCGAAGTGATAGCTGTCATTCACGCTTACGCCGAGGCTTGTTTGTGCCCAGTCCATGATTTTCACAGCAGCGGTAGGAGCGAACATCGCACCGATGTTGATGGCCATATAGAAAAGTGAGAATGCAGCGTCGCGTTTGTCTGCATATTTAGGGTCATCATAGAGGTTACCCACCATCACTTGCAAATTACCCTTAAACAAACCAGTACCAAAACTGATAAGTACCAACGCAGCAATCATCGCACCCATAGCAAGTTTATCTGCGCCCAATGGTACTGCGAGTAAAACATAACCTGCAAACATAACCATAATACCGATGGTTACGCACTTTCCGTAGCCGATTTTGTCAGCCAAGATACCGCCTACGAGTGGGAGGAAATACACCAATGCGAGGAAGGTAGAATAGATTTGACCTGCTGTTGCTGCTTCGAGTCCGAAGTTAGCACGCAAGAAGAGCGCAAATACGGCTAACATTGTGTAGTAGCCGAAGCGTTCGCCTGTGTTGGCAAGAGCCAATGCAAACAGACCTTTTGGTTGATTTTCAAACATAATGTTGTTGTGTTTTAGTGGTTAATATTTTGTTTTGTTTTTGTGCTAAAACATCGTTTTGCTCATGCGCGCATTCTCGCGTATGCGCAAAATTCCGTGCAAAGGTACGAAAAAAAATGTATATATGCAAATAATTTGACCAAATTTGTCTAATTTTTCCTTCTCCTCTTGCGTATGTCATTTCTTTTTTCTACCTTTGCACCCGATTTGCAGCGAGTAATCTTTAGTGATTCTTTAGTTATTCATTAGTGATTTATTAGTTGTTCATTAGTTATTCATTAGTTATTAAGCAACCATAAACGAAACCTGAGTATGGCAATCACAACGCTTATACCCCCAATTGGCGAGATGCATGGTGCACTTACCAAAGATGGTATTATTAACCGTCGAAAGAAGTTCCGCGATGAGCGCGGACGAGTTATTCATGAAGGCAAGCAGGAGGCATATAGCATTCGAAATCCGCGTGATTTCAAAAAGACGCCTAAGACAGGCGCAGAGCTCGCCAATCACACTTGTTGGTGCGAGGCATGCCGCCGTGCTTCTCAGATTATCCAGGCAGGGCAGCCAGATGGTCCTACCGAGATGCAATTAGCGGTTCGTAAGATTGAGCAAATTCCTGATTATTATACACTTGAAGAGGCGCGTACTTTGTACGAGGAATTCCGCCTGCGTTACAAAGCTCAGTTGCCCAATACGCGTGGCAAGCACCCTGATCCTCAAGCTCCTATCGACCCAAAAACGGGAAAAGGAAAACGCTATGCCCAATTTCCTGCGTTTGTTCGCACTATGATTTACTACGCCCTCAAATCGCATTAAATAGCACAAACTAGCGATTTCTCTTGCACATATCAAAAAAAAACTGTACCTTTGCAGCGCAAAGGTTGAACTATGGCAAAAACATTATACGTATTTGACATTGACACTTATCAAAACTAACAAATCGCCTATGAAACACTAGCACCGTAAAGGCGGTGCATAACATATAAATATAGCGTTATAAGCCCAGACTTGATACCCTGAAACTTCGACACTTTTAGGAAATCTAAATCATTCAAGCACAGCCTATGAACGCTCACGCTTTTGGCGTGGGCTTTTGTGCATAATTTGAATGATTTAGGTAGTCGAAGACCTCAGAGTATCAAATTAAAGCGAACGAAAGTTCACGCTTTTTCTATCTCTATACACCAATAGCGAATAAATAAACAACAATATTAACTCTTAAATTAAACAATTATGAGAAAACTTTTCTTTCTCCTTGTGGCACTTTTCGCCACCACATGCCTTTGGGCACACGATTTCGAGGTCGATGGTATTTACTATAACTACCTTGATGGCAACAACGTAGAGGTAACTTACAATAGTTCTTATTCTGGCGAAGTTACTATTCCCGAAACGGTTACCCACAATGGTACTACCTACGGAGTAACAAGTATTGGTGATTCGGCTTTTTTATATCTGTATTCTCTTACCTCTGTTAATATTCCTTACGGTGTAACACGTATTGGACAAGGGGCGTTCTCCAATTGTTCTTTTCTTACCTCAATCAATATTCCTAACAGTGTTACGAGTATTGGCAGAGAGGCGTTTGTCAGTTGTGCAACTCTATCATCAATCACCATTCCTAATAGCGTAAAGAGTATAGGATATGGGGCGTTCGCAGGTTGCTCTTCCTTTGTCACTATCACAATTCCTAATAGCGTCGAGAGTATTGAAGAACTTGCTTTCTCATATTGCTCCTCCCTCACCTCTATCACCATCCCCGAAAGCGTCACGAGCATTGGATATTCTGCTTTCTCAGGTTGCTCCTCCCTTGCCTCCATCGCCATCCCCAATAGCGTAACGAGCATTGGAGAGTCTGCTTTCGAACGTTGCTCCGCTCTCACTTCCATTATTATACCTAATAGCGTAACAAGTATTGGAGATAGGGCTTTCTATGACTGCTCCGCCCTCACCTCCATCACTATCCCTAACAGCGTAACGAGTATTGGAAATTCTGCGTTCTCTGGTTGCTCTGCTTTGACTTCCATCACCATCCCTAACAGCGTAACGAGCATTGGAAATTGGGCGTTCTCGGGCTGCTCTGGGTTGACTTCCATCACTATCCCTAACAGCGTAACGAGTATTGGAGATTATGCGTTCTCTGGTTGCTCTGGTTTGACGTCTATCGTGGTTGAAGACGGTAATATGATGTATGATAGCCGTGAGAAGTGCAATGCTATTATAGACAAAAGTACCAACACGTTAATTGCAGGTTGCAAAAACACGATTATCCCTAACAACGTAACGAGTATTGGAGATGATGCATTCTCTGGTTGCTCTGGTTTAACTTTTATCACTATTCCAAATAGCGTAACGAGTATTGGAAATTCTGCGTTCTCTGGTTGCTCTGGTTTGACTTCCATCACTATCCCTAATAGCGTAACGAGTATTGGAGAAGGGACGTTTAGAAGTTGCGCTGCTTTGACTTCCATCACTATCCCTAATAGCGTAACGAGTATTGGAAATTCTGCGTTCAGTTATTGCTCTGGTTTGACGTCTATTACCATCCCAAATAGCGTAACGAGTATTGGAAATTCTGCGTTCTCTGGTTGCTCTTCACTTTCCTCCATTAATATACCAGAGAGTGTAATAAATGTTGGACCTTCAGCTTTCTCTCATTCTGGCATTTACAATGATGAGTCAAATTGGGAGAATGATGAACTACACATAGACAACTGTCTTATTGCAATAAAATATCAAACCAAATCAGGCGAATATACTATTAAGAATGGCATCCGCTTAATTGCGGGTGGCGCGTTTAGGGGAAGTCATGACATAACAAGTATCGTTATTCCAAATAGTGTACAATCTATTTCCGAAAGCGCCTTTAGTGGCGCCTATATTACTTCTCTCGTTATACCTAATAGTGTCAAGAATATCGAAAAAATGGCATTCTCTAGTTGCAGGTATCTCTCTTCTGTAACACTAGGAACGGGTATAACAAGCATTGAAGAGCAACTCTTCATTCACTGTCTGGCACTTACAACTATCAATATCACAGAAAATGTCAAGAAAATAGGTGCAAATGCATTCTCTAACTGTAACGCATTAGAGTCTATTTATTTATCTCCTGCTACACCTCCAACCTTAGACACAACAACTTTTTATAATGCTTCAAAACCAACCTGTTATATTACTTGTGGTACTTTAGCAGAATATCAAGCGTCAGATTGGAATAATTATGCAAATTCATTTGTAGAATTGTGTGAGTCGAAAATATTCTATACTTCATCAGATGGAGAAATTGTAGTGCCATACAATTCTGAGGCATTTGGTGCAAAGATATTAGACAATTCATATGAAGATGGTCAAGGGGTAATCACTTTCCAATCTACAATTTCACGAATAGGACGTGAGGCTTTCCATAATTGCTCTTCTCTAAGTTCTATAATTATTCCTAATAGTGTAACTGAAATAGAGAGAGATGCATTCTCTAATTGTACAGCGTTAGACACAATCACCATCCCAAATAGCGTAACCTACATAGGAAGGTATGCATTTTCTAATTGTACATCGCTAACTTCGTTTGACATGTCTAATAACGTGGAAGTCATTAAAGAGTTTACTTTCTATAATTGTTCTGCTCTAACCGAAATTGTGATTCCAAATTCTGTCAAAACTATTGAATATAATGCATTTGACGATTGCACTCGTTTGGGTAAGGTACACATAGGAGCATCAGTGGAAACTATATATGGTGAAGCTTTTGAAGGCTGTAACCGGTTGTATGATATCTATTGCTATGCAACCTATCCACCATTTGTAGAAGAATCAGCGTTTGCAAACTACAATGTATATCTATATGTTCCATGCGAGAAGCAACGCGATTATATATTAGATGTCGTTTGGGGTAATTTCAAATTTATTGAATGTATCTCATCTGATAACATAGAAACCGATGGCGTTGTCATCATTCCAACCACCAACGATGTGACTATCATGTGGCCAACAGAAAGTAATGCAGATACTTACACTATCGTTATCAAGAAAGGCGATGAGATATTTTGTACCCTAACTTTCAACGCAAATGGTCAGTTGCTAAATATAGCTTTTGCTCCTTCTCGTGATGGCAACCATCGTGGATCACAATACGCTGAGCAAGCAGGCAATGGCTACCGTTTCACGGTAACAGGTTTACAACAAGCTACTAAGTACGAATATACCATTAGTGCTAACGATGCAGCAGATCAAACGATTCAATCGTACTCTGGTGAGTTCACAACCAAAAGCAACACTCCAACTTCTGTTTTGGATACACAATCCCAACCAACCAGTACCCAAAAATTCCTCCACAACGGTCAGTTCCTCATCATTCGCGAGGGCAAGACCTACAATGTCATGGGTGTCCAAGTGGACTAACCCCACATACCAACCATACAACAAAAGGTGGCACACAGCCACCTTTTGTTTATATACTTAGTGATCGTTTATTCCATTACCAATAACCCATACCCAATAACCTATAACCTATAGCCCATCGCCAATAGCCAATAGCCGCTCTTACCCCACCACCGTACACCAACCGTGCTTATCCTCCGCGCGACCATATTGGATATCTTGCAGCGCATGGTATAGTTTTGTCAGCACAGGACCAGGCTCTCCGAAATGATAGGTAACATCTTTATCTGGGTCAAGCACTTTGGTGATTGGCGAAATTACGCATGCCGTACCGCAAGCTGCCGCTTCGCTCATCTCAGCCAACTCCTCCACGCGAATGCGGCGACGGGTAACTTTCATGCCCATCTCACGTGCTAATGTCATCAGCGAATCATTGGTAATACTAGGCAATATCGCACTACTACGCGGAGTCAAATACTCCCAGCCTTTCGCCTCTCGCCTTTCGCCTCTCGCCTTATCGCCTAATCGCCTAATTCCAATAAAGTTCGACGCCGTACACTCATCAATATACTTATGCGTCTTGGCATCGGTGAACATACATTCGTAACCCATAGCGTGTGCCACCTCGCTCGCACGGAAAGATGCAGCATAATTACCGCCTACTTTCCATTGACCTGTACCCTGTGGCGCAGAACGATCAATATGGCGATTAACAATAAAAGGTGTACCCTTAAAACCATTTGGGAAATACGGACCAATAGGCGTTGGAATCACGATAAACTCGCAATCTTTTCCGGGGCCAACGCTAATCTCGGGTGTGGTGGCTACCAATACAGGACGGAAATACAAAGTCGCTCCTGTTTCATATGGAGGCACAAAATCTATATTCTTCTCCAGAGCCAACAATATCGCCTCACAAAACAATTCCACAGGCACAGTAGTCATCAATAGTCCCTCAGCAGAGCGCTGCATACGGTGGGCATTTTCTTCCATGCGGAAGATGCGCACTTTGCCGTCTATTCCACGAAAAGCTTTCAATCCTTCAAAACATTCTTGCCCGTATTGCAACCCCGTAGCTGCCACATGGATATTCATATACTTATCGCGCGTAGCGTATGGCTTTTCCCACACACCATTACGATAAGCCGCACGAACAATATAGTCCGTCTCTGTATAGTGAAATGTTAGTTTAGTCCAATCTATCGCTTGCATGTTACCAATCAGTTATTTCATTCGTTTTTTAAGATTCAGCGCACGAGCGTAGCGAGGAGCTGAGGCAATTTATTACGGAGTACGCTGCAAATTAGTTGAGATTGTTTAGATTTCTCGAGCCCTTTGGGCGAGTAGGAGATAAAAATATCAATTATGTTAGTTGTATCACGGTTTCTGGTCCGTATTCAAACAATAGGTCTAATATACTTTGCCCATCACCAAAGCATGGCTCCAAATCTAATCCCATCCAATCGGTTGTATAAAGTATATTGCTCTTGGCAAGGCGCAGTGTTGGCGCCGCGCAGGAGTTGTTTATGTTGTCTTTATTTACAATTGGACTTGCATTGTTGTTTAATAAATCTACGATTACTTCATGCAATCCCTCGTTGAAATCGACCAAAAACTTCGTTTCTTTCTCATAGAACGGACGAAAGAAATCCGCATAATAATCGAAGTAGGGCGTGCGTTTATACGCGCTCACGAGGGCAATCCAATGTTGGTGTTGCCATTTTTGCTGATAACTGATTTCCACATCGCGCGTGAGTTGTTTGCTATCTGCTCGCTTCACAGGCACCGAAAGTGTCAACAATTCCCAGCCTTTCGCCTCTCGCCTCTCGCCTCTCGCCTCATCGCCTTTTCGCCCAATCGCCTGACTGATAGTACACCGATTACGATAGGTTTGCTTTGGAAAACTCTCCATTACCTCTATCTGCACAGCCGATGGATTCGCCAAAAATCGGCGATACCATTCCACAGAACCCATATATGTCGTTGGTAGTATCATCCTTTATCATTCAGGTATCCGGAGTCTGGAAGCCGGCAGCCAGATTATTACTCAAAATTGCTCAATCCTATACGATTCCAACGGATATGTCCTTTACCCCAAGGATTATCTTTCTCAATACTCAGCCATACAAACATTGGGCGACCAACAATATGATCCTCAGGCACAAAGCCCCAATAGCGGCTATCAGCAGACTTATGGCGGTTGTCACCCATCATCCAGTAGTAATCCATCTCAAACACGTATGGCTCGCCCACTTTCATGGGTTTGAACTCGTAGGCATCTGCAATACGCTTATATACCCAATAGTTCTCCTCGGTAATCATCACCGTATCGCCTTTGGCAGGGATATAAATTGGACCATAATTATCGCGAGTCCAACTGTTATGTCCCAATGGATAGACCTCGCCACCTTGCTCTTCTGGCTCAATCTCTATGCTCAGCACATGACTATTCTTCTCCAACTCGGCTTTCATCTCAGCAGTCAAAGGCAAGCGATAAACACCATTGCCATTGCTCTCGCGGTCTTCCTTCGAAATACCCAATTTAGTGAGATAACTATTGCTCAATACATATCCATCGGTAGTAACAATATAATTGTATTGCAAATATGGGTGCTTTGGTTCGGCTACTCCGTCAATATACACCACATTGTCAATGATTTGCAAAGTGTCGCCTGCTGTACCCACGCAACGCTTTACATAGTTCTCGCGTCTATCTACAGGGCGAACAACAATATCGCCAAACACGTCTTTGCGATTCTCCACTGTGCGTTTGCCATAGTAGTGACACAATGTATAATAATCAGGGTTTTGCATCTTGGTGCAAACAGTGTCGCCCGTAGGGAAATTAAACACCACGATATCTCCCTTCTCCACTCTATCCCAACCTTTCAGACGCTTGTACTCCCATTGTGGGCGTTCAATATAACTCTTACCGCCACCCAAAAGAGCAGGCATAGTGTGTTGCACCAATGGCATAGACAACGGCGTATTGGGCACACGCGCACCATAACTCATCTTATCCACACAGAGGAAATCACCTACACGCAGTGTCTTTTCCAAAGAAGAAGTAGGGATTTGGTAGTTTTGGAAAATATAGATATTTATAAAATACACCGCTATCAACGCAAATACAATCGCATCTACCCACGAGCATATCGTGTACAATAGAGGGTTAGCGTGTGGATTCTTTTCCTTGCCTTTCGCCTCTAACCTTTCGTCTTTCGCCTCCTCATCTGGCTTATACTTCTTCCACCAGTTCCAATTGATATACTTGGTGGTAAACATATCAGCCACAATGGGCAATAGCACCAACCAACCCAAACTCTTCCAATCACCCCATGCTACCCATACGACAAATGCGATATATACCGCACACCATACACCACAAGAAACCCAACCCTTGGTAGGTACTTCTTTGATTCTATCGTGAAAACTTTTCATACGCCTTTGACTTCTAAAAAACGCGCAAAATTACAACATTTTTTGCAGATATACAAATCTTGCTGCCTTTTTTGGTAAAAATAATAGAAATTATCTGCTATATTTGCATATTCGCAAAAATTATACTACCTTTGCACCGATATTTATAGAACCGATGAAACGACTAAACCTACTGTTTATATTCTCTCTGCTTGCTATTCTCGTGCAAGCCATGGTATATACGCCTACATCTTTGCCCAATCCAAAGGCGCAAGATCGTAACAATTATGTCTGTAATCCCGATGAAATCGTTGCAACCAATGAGGTACTATTTCTCAATCGCTTGGCTCGCCAATTAGAAGACTCCACTCAGGTGGAACTCTGCATCATCGCCGTGAATAGTATCGGTGAAATCGATGCTTTTGATTTCTGCTACGAGGTCTTTCAGCGTTGGGGAATTGGCAAAGAAGGCAAGAATACAGGCGTATTGCTTTTTCTCGCTGTAGAATCGCGCGACGTACGTATCATGACAGGTGGCGGTATCGAAGGTATTCTCACAGATGCAGTCTGCCACAATATCATACATGGCACTATGATATCACCACTTCGCAATACCGATTATTCAGATGCGCTGGCATTGGGTGCCCTACGCATATATGAGGTATGTACAGACGGAGCTATTCCAGAAGAATTGCGCCAGATGACCTCCGCCACCAATCGCTATCATTATGCCGATGAATCCGAGGAAAATGCATGGTTAGAACTATTCTATTTTATAGGAATACCTTGCCTAATCTGCTTGATTACCATTCTATTGCTTCTTATGCCAAAGAAATGCCCAAAGTGTGGTAAACGCAGTTTGAGGAAAACCAACGAACAAATTATCAATCGTGCAACAACGCACAAAGAAGGATTAGGTGTTCGCACATTTTGTTGCAAGCAGTGTGGTCATCAGGAGCAAAAAACGTATATTATCCCCAAAGAGATTCCCACTGTCATCATCACAGGAAGTGGCTCGCGTGGCGGTTTCAGCGGTGGCAGCTTTGGCGGTGGATTCGGCGGAGGTAGCACCTTTGGTGGAGGCGCAGGAGGCAAGTTCTAAAAAACAACTCCACACAACTCTACTCAACTCTACACAACACTAAACTACTAAACAAATTATTATATGAACAAAAAAACAGTAACATGGATTGTCATACTGGGAGTAGTGGCAATCGCAATCATTTGGGGCGTTGGTCGCTACAACGCTATCATCACTGCAGAAGAGAATGTTGATACCGCTTGGGCACAAGTAGAAAATCAATACCAACGTCGTGCGGATTTGATTCCAAACCTCGTTGAAACCGTGAAAGGCTACGCAGCTCACGAGAGCGCAACGCTTGAAGGAGTGATTGCTGCACGCGCCAAAGCAACACAAGTAGTTATTGATCCTACTCATGCAACCGCAGAGCAAATAGCTACTTTCCAAGCAGCACAAGGCGAACTATCGCAAGCATTAGGCAAATTATTGGCCCTTTCAGAAAGCTATCCTGATTTGAAAGCAAGCGAGAACTTCAAGACACTGATGTCGCAATTAGAAGGTACCGAGAACCGTATCACCGTAGCGCGCAACAATTTCAACGAATTGGCACGCCAATTCAATACCCTTATTCGCCGTTTCCCTACCAATATCATCGCTAATATGATGAATGCAGAGAAACGTCCATATTTTGAAGCAAACGAAGGTGCAGAAATAGCACCACAAGTACAATTCTAACCATTATGGACGTTTTACTCATTATCCTCGGTGCGATATGCCTGATATTGGGCTTTATCGGCTGTATAGCACCTGTCCTACCGGGTGTACCATTGTCATATCTCGGGCTGCTGCTTTTGCATTGGACTGACCGCGTACAATTCTCATGGCAGTTCTTAGTCGTTTGGGGCGTAATAGTAATTGTTATTCAAGTACTTGACTACTTTATCCCTGCTTGGGGAACAAAGAAGTTCGGAGGCTCTAAGTATGGTGTCTGGGGCAGTACCATCGGCTTGCTTGTAGGCCTATTCATGGGACCTATGGGTATCGTAGTCGGTCCATTTTTGGGCGCAGTCGTTGGCGAGTTACTATACTTCAACCGCCACCCACAGACAACTGTGAATGGCGGTGAACAATCATTGAATAGTACTCAGAATAATCCAAATAGCAATTTCAATCGTGCCCTCCGTGCAGGATTTGGTTCCTTCATTGGTCTGCTATCTGGCACACTTTTGAAGTGTATCTGCTGCGGAGTGATGGCTGCTTATTTCATCAAAGAGCTTATCTAATTGCGTTTATTGATGCTCAGGACGTAGGAGGTCATTGACCGTCTTCACTGGATTGAAGGTAGAAACAGGCACCTCTACAAAAATGGTGTTCCAGCGGCTCATAGCGCCATTCCACAGACCAGGCAACTCCAATGCCAACAATTCCTTGCCGTCCTTCGACTTGTGCGAGATGAAACCTGTCTTCTCATCTACAAAGTCTGGCAAATGATATGCCTTGCCCTCTGCATCGCGAGTAGCGCACACCAAATCCACTGGATTAAAGTGGGTTGCTTGTTGCATGAGTGCAGGGTCACTGATTTGGCTTGACTCCAAAATTTGGCAAGAGATACTGCCATCTTCCTCGCGAACCAAGAAAGGACCACCACCAGGCTCACCCGTATTCTTCACCACACCGCATACGCGCAGTGGGCGTTGGAGTTTTGCTTTTTCCTCAGGAGAGAGATTAGGATTTTGCAATTGCTCAAACACCTTCTTTTGCTCAGTAACTAACACACCAGCAAGAAGTTGCTTATATCTAACTGTATCACCTTTCAGGCGATCAGGTACCACGTTGTCGATATTCTTGATAAATATCACATCTGCACTTTGCTCGTTCAAGTTTTCAATAAGCGCACCGTGTCCACCTGGACGGAAAAGCAATTTGCCATCTGCTGTACGGAAAGGTGTACCATCAGGATTAGCTGCTAAGGTATCGGTAGAAGGCTTTTGCTCTGAATATGAGATATGGAACTTCACGCCCAATTTTTGCTCGTATGCAGCTTTATTCTCCGCCAAATGTGCTTGGAAAAGAGGCAAATGCTCATGACTCACAGTGAAATGGATATTCACTTCGCCCTTCGATGCGGCATACATAGCACCCTCAACAAGGTGTTCCAGCGCAGGAGTTCTTGGTCCATCTTCGTATGAATGGAATAGCAACAATCCCTTTGGCAGATTGCCATAGTTCATATCTTTAAGCAAGTGACTAACAGCAGCTTGCTCGTCAAGCCCTGCGAGCTGAGGAGCGAAAGCAAAATGCTCTTTCTCGCCGAGGAACTTCTCAATGAACTTCGTCTTTTCGCCTGTTTCAAGATACTCAAACAGGTCCTTAAACATACGGCTTGCAGCACCACTGGCAGGCACAAATTTCAGTACCGTATGTCCCTCATCAAGATACGCTTGCCACGCTTTTACGTAGGCATCTATCTCTTCCTCAGAAGGGTTAAGAACTCCGTTTCCTACCGATGCGGCGGAAACAATATCTAACTCAGGAAAACCAGTTACAAACGACTGGAGTTGTTTTTCGGCCTTCTCTACGGAAATGCCACGAGCCTCTAGTTGGGCAAGGTCAGATTGTGTTAACATGATACATAAATTTTGGGACTGCAAAGGTACAAAAAAAAATGCATACATGCAAACAAATCTTCGTTTTTTGAGTATCAACAGCGTTTTTTACACATACAAAATTTGCATATTTGCTAAAAAAGCAGTATCTTTGCACGATTTTTCGTATTTTGGTTTACTTTGTATAAAGTAATATTCGAATTAGTATGAACAAGAAACTACATATTGACACGCTTTGCGTGCAGGCAGGTTACAACCCTGGCAAAGGCGAGCCTCGCCAAGTACCTATTATTCAAAGCACTACATTTAAGTACGAAACTAGCGAACAGATGGGTAAGCTCTTCGATTTGGAAGAGAGTGGCTATTTCTATACCCGCTTGCAAAACCCAACCAACGACACTACCGCAGCGCAGATTGCTGCTATGGAAGGTGGCGTAGCGGCCATGCTGACTAGTTCAGGTCAAGCAGCGAACTTCTTCGCATGCTTCAATATCTGTCAAGCAGGCGACCACATGATCACTACCACCAGTATCTACGGTGGCACATACAATCTCTTTGGTGTCACTTTCCCCAAGATGGGCATGGAGATCACCTTCATTGATCAAGATGCCAGCGACGAGGAGTGGGCAGCAGCTTTCCGTCCAAATACTAAACTTGTGTTTGGCGAGATACTCTCCAACCCTAATGTGCGCATTTTAGATATTGAGCGCATTGCAGGTATCGCTCACCAACATGGTGTACCATTGATTGTGGACAACACTTTCCCTACCCCTGTCAACTGCCGTCCATTTGAGTTCGGCGCAGACATTGTCACCCATTCCACCACCAAGTACATGGACGGTCATGGCGTACAAGTAGGCGGTGTGATTGTGGACAGCGGCAACTTCGACTGGGAAGCTCAGCACGATAAGTTCACTTGCCTCACCGAGCCCGATGCGTCCTACCACGGACTGCGCTATACCGAGGCCTTCGGCAAACTGGCATATATCACCAAAGCAACAGCCCAACTCATGCGCGACTTGGGCTCAATCCAAAGTCCACAAAACGCCTTCTATCTGCACCTCGGTTTGCAGACCCTGCATGTGCGTATGCCTCGCCACTGCGAGAGCGCACACAAGGTAGCTCAGTGGTTGGAGAAGCACCCCGACATCGCATGGGTGCGCTATCCCGAACTGGAGAACGACCCTGAGCATGCACGCCAACAGAAGTATATGCCTAATGGCTCCTGCGGCGTCATGGCATTTGCTGTGAAAGGCGACCGTGCTTTTGCCAATCGTTTTATGGATAGTCTGCAATTAGTGACGATCGAGACACACGTAGCCGACTGCCACACATGTATCTTACACCCTGCATCGCACACCCACCGCCAACTGAGTGTGGAAGCCCTTTTGGCTGCTGGTATCGACCCTAACTTGATGCGATTGAGCATTGGTTTGGAGAACGCAGATGACCTCATAGCCGACATAGAAAATGCACTTACACAAGCTCATAACAACTGATTTCTCATTTGAAGCAGGCGGGAGCCTTGACCAATTAGAGATCATCTATCATACCTCGCCACGCGCGTATAAAGAAAGCGAACGCGTGGTTTGGCTCTGCCATGCCTTGACGGCTAACTCCGATCCATTGGATTGGTGGCCAGAGATGGTGGGCGAAGGTTGTTGGGTAAATCCCGACAAAGATTTCGTAGTCTGCGTAAATATCTTCGGTTCGGCCTACGGCACCACAGGACCAAGAGATTTTTGGACGCCGGAAGCCGAAAGCCAGAAGCCCCAAAATCCCCTCTCATTCCCCCTTTTCACCGTCCGTGATACAGCGCGACTATTCACTTTGGTGCGCGAGCATTTGGGCATCAAGCAAGTGGATTTATTGGTAGGTAGTTCTATTGGTGGTTTCCATGCTTTGGAATGGGCGATCATGGAGGGCGATGTGATTCAGCGTGCTGCGTTCATTGCTACTGCACCACGCGTATCGCCATGGCTGAGCGCATGGATGGAAGTGCAACGTATGGCATTGGAGGCGGACCCGACTTTCCGTGCATGCGAGAGTCTAGACGGCGGACGCAAGGGACTAGAAGCCGCTCGCGCTATATCGCTGATCTCCTACCGCAGTTTCGATGGATACAACCTCACGCAGTACGAGACCGACGATGATTGTCTGTTTGCTTCGCGCGCTGCTAGCTACGAGCGCTATCAAGGCGAGAAGCTGGTGAAGCGTGGGTTTGATGCCTACTCTTATTATTATTTGCTGCACTGCGTGGATAGCCAAAACGTAGGTCGTAAGCGCGGTGGAGTGGCTAACGCGCTTGCACAAATCACTGCTAAGAGCATCGTGATATCCATCACTTCCGATGGTCTTTTCCCACCAGCAGAGAGCCGTGAGTGGGCAAAACATATCCCCGCAGCCAAGTACTACGAGATTGAGTCACGCTTCGGACACGACGGTTTCTTACTCGAAACAGATCAGATAACAGAGATATTGAATAGTTTAGAGTTGAAAGGGTAAAGTTTAAAGGCTAGAAGGAGCAGCAGATAATCCTGCCTTTACACCTTACACCACAATACATTACACCAAAGATATGAAAGTTCTAAAATTCGGAGGAACCTCAGTAGGTTCAGTAGAAAGTATTCGTCAGATACAGCACATCATCAGTCAGCAGAGTGATGATTGCATTGTCGTGGTGAGTGCCCTAGGTGGCATCACCGACCAACTGCTCAAAGCAGCTCGCTTGGCATTGCAAAGCGGCGAAGCATATATGGAAGTGTATCAACAGATTCGCCAACGCCATCTGGATATGGTGAACACGCTGATTGACAACGCTACCGTTCGTCAGATGCTCCTGCATGAGTTGGAGGGTATTTTGGACGAGCTGCGCTCCATTCTCTTTGGTGTACACCTTGTGTGCGATCTCAGCGAGAAGACCGAAGCGGCTATCGTGAGTTACGGCGAGCGTATGAGTAGCCGCATCGTGACGGCCGCTCTGCCAGGCGCTGTGCGCAAGAACTCGCTGCAATTTATTCGTACTGAGCACAAGCAAGGTCAGATATTGCTCAACAACGAACTCACCGAGCAACTTATCCACGAGGCCTTTTCCCCTATGCCCCACCTGAGTGTATGTCCAGGATTTATCTCCAAGGATAGCAAGACCGAGGAGATCACCAACCTTGGACGTGGCGGAAGCGACTATACAGCCTCGATCTTGGCAGCGACATTGGGAGCAGAAGTGTTAGAGATTTGGACAGACGTCAATGGATTTATGACCGCTGACCCACGTTTGATTCCTTCTGCCTATACCATTCAGAGTCTGAGTTACGTGGAGGCTTCTGAGCTCTGCCACTTCGGTGCAAAAGTAGTCTATCCACCTACTATATATCCTGTGTGCGCAAAGAATATCCCTATACGTATTCTCAACACCTTCTGTCCTGACAATACGGGCACTATTATTCAGTCACAGGTAGCTGACGAGGCGCGTTATGTATGCGGATTGAGTAGCATTCGCGATGTGGCGATGATTACTGTATCGGGTCTGTCGATGGTGGGTGTTGTAGGTGTGAACCAACGCATCTTCGGTGCATTGGCCAACGCGGGCGTGTCTGTATTCCTTGTGAGTCAAGCATCATCGGAGAACTCTACTACTTTGGGTGTACAAGAGAAAGACTGCGAAGTGGCAGTGCAAGCGCTCACGCGCGAGTTTAAGGAAGAGATTAAAGTCGGTTCAATGTACCCTATGCTCGTTCAACAGGGATTGGCAGCAGTCAGCATCGTGGGCGAGAAGATGAAGAACATGCCTGGTATAGCGGGCAAACTCTTTGGTACATTGGGAAAGAATGGTATCAGTGTGATTGCTTTCGCACAAGGCGCGAAAGAGACCAATATCTCATTCGTAGTACCTGCGCAGCAGTTGAGCAAGACGATGAACGTGCTGCACGACTCGTTCTTCTTGAGCGAGAATAAGGTGCTCAATCTCTTCATCTGCGGTATCGGCACTGTGGGCGCACAACTCATTGAGCAAATCAAGCAGCAACGCGACACCTTGCTTCGCGAGCAGCACCTATTACTCAACGTAGTGGGTATTGCCAATAGTCGCGGCTATATCTTCAATGCCGAGGGATTGGATTTGGGCAACTACCGCGAGCAACTACAAACAGCAGAAGCGCTGAGTCTTTCCACAATAAACGCTCAACTTTCAACATTATACAATAGTATCTTCGTAGATTGCACTGCCAGTGCGGAAGTAGCAGATGGTTATCTAGCGTTGTTGGAGAATAACATCTCTGCGGTAACCGCCAATAAGATCGCTGCTTCGTCCGATTATAGTCACTATACCCAGCTCAAACAGACGGCACTCAACCGTGGTGTGAAGTTCCTCTATGAGACCAATGTAGGCGCGGGTCTGCCTATCATTCGCACCATCAACGATTTGCGTAACTCGGGCGACCGTATCCTAAAGATTGAGGCGGTGCTGAGTGGTACGCTCAACTTCATTTTCAATGAGTTGTCTGCTGATGTGCCATTCTCCGAGACTATCCGTCGCGCTAAGGAGCAAGGTTATAGTGAACCAGACCCACGCATTGACCTCAGCGGTAAGGACGTGATTCGCAAATTGGTAATCCTTGCACGCGAGGCAGGTTACCAAGTGGAGCAAGAGGAAGTAGAGAAACAGCTCTTTGTGCCAGAGGCGTATTTCCAAGGCACGGTAGAGGACTTCTGGAAACGCTTACCAGAACTAGATGCTGATTTCGAGGCACGTCGTCAAGAGATGGAGAAGAATGGTCTTCGTTGGCGTTTTGTGGCTACGATGGAAGAGGGCAAGACAGGTGTGAGCTTGCAGGCAGTAGATGCCGCTCACCCATTCTATCGATTGGAGGGCTCGAATAATATCGTGCTCATCACCACGGAGCGTTACCACGACTATCCTATGATGATTCGTGGCTACGGAGCAGGCGCTGGCGTCACCGCAGCAGGCGTGTTCGCTGATATCATGGCAGTGAGCAACTAAGCCAAAGGGATAATTTCCAATCAATCTATCATACATCCGCCATTTATGTTTTGGACATAAGTGGCGGATTTTGTATGCCTTTCATCAAAAAAAGAACTTTTATTAAGATTGGCTTCCTAAAAAAGTTGACTCTGTTCCTAAAAAGGTTGACTAAAGTCCTAAAATAGTTTACTCCTTTCCTAAAAGGTCGTCCCCGCCCTTACACTTCACACCCTACACTAAAAAATCGCCCCAAAAGCGTTTTTTATTTGCACATCTCGAAAAAAAAGTGTAACTTTGCGCCCAAATAGACTAAATACAAGTCTTACGATGGTAACATTCAGTTTTAAGGAATACGGAGAAAATTTAGGTACACGCCCATTAGGTAAGCGTGTGCGTGAGGATTTGTTGCCTATGATTGAGCAAAACGATCGCGTTGTGCTTGACTTTACAGGGGTCAATGTTGTCAGCAACTCGTTTGCTGATGAGTGTATTGCCAAATTGCTGCTCTCTATGTCGCTTGCCGACCTGAAGAGCCGTACCACTTTCCGTGGTCTTAACCCCTTCGCCTCCGAAAGTGTACTCACCGCCCTCCAACGCCGCCATTTGACTATGGCATAAATTGGAAATAAATAACCAAATAACCAACCCCCTAATTTACTTATCACTCGTCACTTATAGTTTATAGTTAATCCGCAACGATACCGTTGCCCGACATATATTAACATAGCGTTATAAGCCCAGACTTGATTTTCTGAAAACTGGACACTTTCAAGAAAAATCATTAATCATTCAAGTACGGTTTATGCACGCTCGCGTTACCAGCGTGAGTTTTCCGTGCGTAGATTTGAATGATTAAGGTAGTCCAGAACCTCAGAAAATCAAATTGAAGCGAACGAAAGTTCACGCTTTTTCGTGTATACAGGTGAATACCATTTGAAATTAACAACGAATCAAATAATTAACCAACGGAGTGTGCCGAAAATCCGATAAAGAGTAGGCAAAAATTAAAAACAACTATGGAAAAAGATTTTGAACTTGAATTGAACAACCACGAGTTGTATCAATTTCTACGCAACAATTCTGGCTGCAAAGTTTATTGGCTATCTGATGATGGCGAGTATAGTGCCACCTTTAATTGCAATGGAAACTCGGTATACTTCCATTGGTCAGATGGAACATATAGACGTATTCCTATGACCGAAGAATGTAGAGCATTTAATAGTCAAATTCTCTTAGATGATATAAAAACTATTGTTCGAGTAGAGAAGAATTTTAATGATAAATGGTATCCTGTTTGGACATCTATTGATGGATTTATTGAAACAGATTTTCACTCATTTGCTTATATAGGTGGAAGATACTATACATTTAACGAGTTACAGCAAGTAATTGAAGAAGTGAAATCATTAAAGAAAGTCATTGCAAATCTAAATGTTTATTAAAATATGGCACAAGTTGTAAAAGCATGCATCCTACAATTGGATGAAAATGGAGAAATTACTGGACGTTACTTTTGGGATGAGAATTGCCAAATTTTGGAAGTGCTACAAGGAGGAAACTCTTTGAGAGTACGAAGTAGTTTTTGTGCAATGCCAGAAGTGGCGGTACGTATTCCTGATAATATGGATTGGGGAGTCTTTAATGGGATGCGATTTAATTACCGCACATGGCTTAATGATGACCATATGATACTTTTAAATTACTAAATTTGTAAATAGTACTAATAACATGTCACCAAAGGGGTGAAAAATGATGATTAAACTGACTCAACATTATATATAGAAAGATGCTTTTAACCATAAAAATTAAAGAACTATGACAAACGCCGAAATATATTTTAGTGCAGCCCAAATGTCAATGCTGAATAATCAAAATATGGTTAGAAAGTATGATGTTGCTTTCAAACAATATTTGAGCGAAAATAAGGCTGAATACAAGACTTACGATGAACAAATCAATTTGGTTTTACTAAATGTTCGTTATTGGGTTGATTACCAAGCACAAGAACAACCCTTAGAAGGATGGGCTCAAAATGACTACGATAGTGTAGTTTGGTTTTTAGGTATGTTTGCCAAAACCATGGCAGAATACATAAGTGTTGATTATCGTCAATTATTTATAGATTGCTTTAATAGACACTTTTCCCAATATGGTATGCAATAATTCTAATTATATTTGTAATATGACTGAAATAGAAAACAAATTTAATCTTGCTTGCGAGTTGCAAAGCAAAGGACAGCAAGAAGAATCCTATCGATTGCTTTTTGAAGGATATTTAGCATATTGTAATAATCCATCAATGCTAAATGATGTTACGAACTATGCCTTAGTCGGAAACTGTTTGTTTGGCTTTTATTTTATGCCAACTATTCAAAATGCAAACGACTCTATCAAGGAGCAAGTATCAAGCATTTGTGTCTTATTTTTAAGTAAAGCAGTTGATAATAACACTCAAAACTCGCATCTGCATTCAGGTGATACTCGCATATTAGATAAGTTAAGAGAATATTTTAAGAATATTTTTGTTAATAAGAATAAGGATAATAAGAATGACAACCATGATGCACAAAATATTCATTTACGCTCGTGTAGGATTCACATGTTAGATGAAGCAAGAGAGTATATCAAGCACATTTTTGTTGAATCGGGAATTGATATTCCATTTGGTCGCTTTGCAGAAAAACCTACTCGTCGTGCATTAACTGATATTGACAAAATGATTTATTCAGAGTTAGTAAATTATCCAGCAATAACTTCAAAAATATATTTTAGCACTCTAAAAACACATTTAGAAAATGACAGATTAGTTCCGAATAGATTCCAAATGAGTACTATTGATCAAAATATGAAAATTAATTTTGTTAATGAAGGTAACAATCTTCTGAGTAAATTTATATCCTTCTTAGACCAAAAGGTCTGTATTAATGGAGATATTGACTTTGATACAGAGTATGATTAGTATTAAGAAGAATGAATGTCTAAAAAAACTCTAGAGTATATTCCAGGTGTCGTACTTTACAACACTTGGAATGTACTATAAATTTCTTTAATAAAACATTTGCACGAATCACAAAAAATCACTACCTTTGCAACGATTTTTAACAAGTAAACTTAAACTCATCAACAACTATGAAGAAAAAATCTATTCTTTATCTATTGCTTGGCATTACTGCCTTACTTATTATTTGTGGTGGATGTCTTACAAAATGTGTGAAAGTCCGCACGGAAACAGTGGGAGAAATACATTCTCCTGAGCATGAAACGCTGCAATTATACGAACACGAAGAGTACATTGAACCTCCAATAGATTCTCTTTCTAAAGTCTTCATTGAGGATTTCACGCAAGCAGTGCGACAAAACAATCGTTCTGCTATTGCTAAAATGATCGCCTATCCTC
>JAZUCY010000036.1:0-47733 GCA_045639365.1 Paludibacteraceae bacterium | reverse complement strand
TTGGTCAATAGGCATTTGCTCTGGGTCAATCAAGCGGTCGTTAGTAGCGATACACACAGCAGCGAATTTTGCGCGATGATCCATCTCGGTTTGGGTGACAGGGGTGGTGCGCTGACCGTAGGACTGGGTGTAGTTGAGTTTACTTGCTACGCGGTGAGCGAAGCCGATTTTGTGGTGCTTAGCCACTTTGCCGTGGATTTTCTCCACAGGGAAAGCGTAATCTACTTTTGCCATAGTTAAGATGGTTTAGAATGGTTTAGGATGGTTTAGTTTTGGAGTTTTTTACGCTCTTGTGCGAAGATATAGCCTTGCAATGATTTGTACTTGCCTGGGTTCTTGCGGAAAGCCGTTTTGTACTCCTCTATTTGCTCTGGCGCAAGCAAAAGCATGTTCGCTCGCGCGGTAGCGAAATTCTCTCGGTTTGCGATTTGTTTTTCGGTTGGCGGTACTTTGATCTCGCCAATTTTACCTGTGTACTGAGTACCATACTTCTCTGCGGCGTAGTACTCACTCTCGCCGCTGAACTTACCAGACATCTTGTCGATAAGCTCCATAGGTTTAAATCTTGCCATAGTTAAAATTTAGGTTTAATGGTGAATATTATCCCACTGATTGCACGGAATTTTTCTCTACCAAAATTATAATATATTGTAATAAATTACCAAAAATCATTTGGAAATACACATTATCTTAATGTGATAAGATATTTTGGTTATGAGTTATCTCCGTGTTCATCCGTGCTATCCGTGGGAGATAAGTGTTCCCGGAAATCGAGTGCAAAGGTACTAATAAAACGGACTTTTTGTTGGTAAATAATTACCAATAGTGTTTAAAATTTGATTTTCTCGCTGAAAAGTTTGCGTATGTCAATAAAAAGCAGTACCTTTGCGGACAAATTAGGAATGCCACTCCTATTTTGTCCGATAACAACGTAAATATATGTACAACAGAGAGTTAAAAACCAAACTTTTGGAACTTAGCCAGACTTGGTCTATCATTTCGGTCACAGGACCACGTCAATCAGGCAAGACTACGCTATGCAAAATGGCGTTTCCAGAGTACGAATATGTCAATTTAGAGCGTGCGACTACGCGTGCGCTCGTGGAGCAGGATATTGAGGGATTTTTGCTGCAATATCCCAACGGTCTAATCATTGACGAGGCACAGAACTTGCCCGAGTTGTTTTCCGTATTGCAGGTGGTAGTAGATGAGAACAAGTCGCTACGCTATGTATTGAGCGGTAGTAGCGATTTTCTCTTGATGCAGAACATCTCGCAGTCCTTAGCGGGTCGTGTGGCTGTGATGCGATTGCTGCCATTGAGTTTGTCGGAACTGGGTGCTGATACCTCTGAAGATGTCAATGAGCAGATGTGGCGTGGTTTCTATCCTGCAGTGTGGGGCGACAAGAAAGACCCTCATACTGTGTATGATAGCTATGTGGCTACCTATATCCAAAAAGATGTTCGCCAGATAGTGAATATTAAGGATTTGAGTTTATTCCGCCGTTTCTTGACGATTTTGACTTCTCGTGTAGGTACGGAGTTTGTTGCTTCGTCTATTGCTACGGAGTTGGGCATAGATTACAAGACTATCCAGTCATGGATGAGCATTTTGGAAACCTCTTATACGGCTTTCTTGTTGCATCCTTTCTATCGCAATATCGGCAAGCGCCTAACTAAGACCCCCAAGGTGTATTTTTATGATGTAGGTTTGGTGTGCTACTTGTTGGGAATAGAGACTGCTCAGCAGTTGGCGCATCATCCTTTGCGTGGGGCTATCTTTGAGAACATGGTGGTGTGCGATATGCTGAAGGAGCGTTATAATAAGGGGTTAGATAAGAATATAATGTTTTATCGTGATAAAGTGCGCGAGGTGGATATCTTGCAAGAGGAAGCAGGTAGATTGCATGCCTATGAAGTCAAAGTAGCCGAGCGTTTTCATTCTGATTTTACTAAGTCGTTGGATTATCTAAAAGCACTATTGAAAGACGATCTATTGTCAATGAATATTGTCTATACAGGCGAAAACAAATCGGTCGGCAGTATTCATTTGAAGAATTATAAAGATATTAAATAATAACCATAAACTATGAATGAAGTAATTTATAAGATCCGTGTGAACCGTCCTTGTCGTTTGTTTATTGACGATGAGGAGATGATGATTTTGGATGAAAACAAACTCACCAAGATCACTTTGCCCGAGGGCGAGTATTTACGCAAAGTAGTAGCTATTGACAACAAGGCTATCTATAACGAGGAAGAGATCATCTTGTCAGGTGCATCCAAATTGGATACCATCACTTTGGACACCGCTGGTCTCGAAGAAGCCAAACGCAATGCGCTACCAAATGACAATTTCCAAGTCGGTGATTTGACGTACAGAGTAGCGAAGAATGAAGATGGTGTAGCAGTGGAAAGATTAGCGAATCATGCATTGACTGAAGCGATTATCCCTGAGGAGATTTTGTTTGAGCATTATATATATGAGGTAAAGGAGATTGGAGATGAAGCGTTCTGGTGGTGCGAAAACTTGACATCCGTCACTATCCCCAGCACTGTAACAAGTATTAGAGGTGCGGCTTTCAGTGGTTGCATAAGTTTGACATCTATCACTATTCCTAATAGCGTAACAAGTATTGAAGAGTGGGCTTTTGGTAATTGCTATGCTTTAACTTCTATCATAGTCCAAAAAAACAATCCTATATACGATAGTCGCGATAATTGCAATGCAATAATTGAAACTAAAAGTAATAGATTAATTGCTGGTTGTCAAAAAACGTTCATCCCTACTAGTGTAACATGCATTGGAAGGTCTGCATTCGGAGGATGTAGAAGTTTGACATCTATCCGTATCCCTAATAGCGTAACAAGTATTAGTGATGAGGCGTTCAATGGTTGTAAAAACTTGACATCTATTACTATTCCTAATAGCGTAACGAGCATTGGGGAATGGGTGTTCAAGGGTTGCGGAAACTTGACATCCGTCACCATCCCCAATAGTGTAACTAGTATTGAAGGTGGGGCTTTCTGGGGTTGCATAAAGTTGACCTCTGTCACCATCCCTAATAGCGTAACAAGTATTGGAGGTGAGGCGTTCTATCGTTGTGTAAACTTGACATCCATCACTATCCCCAATAGTGTAACAAGTATTGAGAGGTGGGCGTTCGTTAGGTGCTCTAGTTTAACTTCTATCACTATTCCTAATAGCGTGATAAGTATTGGAACGCGGGCGTTCTGGGGTTGCTCCTCGCTGACCTCCATTACTATCCCCAATAGCGTGACGAATATTAGAGATGGAGCGTTCATGGAGTGCTCCTCGCTGATATCTATCACCATCCCATCCTCTGTCACTAATATTGGTAAAGACGCCTTCTCTGATCACACCCAAATCATTCGCGAGTAACTATTCCAAAATACAACGCACAGGCACGCCCTCAAAGCGTGCCTGATTTGTGTTAATACGTCCCACTGATTGCACGGATTATCACAGGTATCTATTTCCCACAGATCTCACAAATTAACACTGATCTAAATAGATAATATCTTTCCATCCGTGTCCATCCGTGCAATCCGTGGGCGTATCTATTTCCCACTGATTTCACAGATTTTCACAGATTTGAATAGATCATATTCTCCTTTTGCAAGCGCAATGTTGGCGCGCGCAGTAGTTGTCTATGTTGTCTTCAACAAACCCGCCCTATGTTATCTTCCGTGTCATCCGTGGGACGAAAGAATACCTACGTTCCTCCCCGACTCTGCTCGGCGACGATCTTGCGGATGCTTTCTTCGCTCAGGTCGTAGGTGTTGCCACAAGCTGCATACGCCTCCATCACGGGCAGACCGAACCGTATATGCTCAATGTACTCCGTATAGATCTGGCGATTGCGGTATTCAATGGTTTTGCTTCTTCGGTTCATAGTGGGGAAAGTGTAGTTAGTTATATTGGCTATTGGCGATTGGCGATTGGCGATGGGCGATGGGCGATGGGATATGGGCAAAGGTAGCGCAAAGGTAGCGCAAGGGTAGCGAAAAAATGAACCTATGCTGCTTTGTACATCTCGCGGAAGACAAAGCCATAGATGGTGAGATTTTTGTCTGTACGGCGTTTCCATTTCTTGGTGTAGATGGTGGTTAATACTGGGTCACGGAGGACCTTCCATGTCGCTGCCAAAGTGCGACAAAATCTGATTTGACTCTTGTTCATAGTTCTTTAATTTTGTTTAGTTAATATCCTTATGCCACTATTGGCTGTTGTATGCTCGGCGGTCGTTCGCCGAGTAACCTGGGCACAGAGGAACAGTGGAACAGTTGTTTTTTAAAATTCACGTACGCGCGTACGTGTAATAAGTTTTGAAAAAGTACTGTTCCTCTGTGCCCATCACTGTGCCAATAACCTTTTTAAGGCATTCATTTCTCCCGTATCTCTTTGATATACAATCCATCCGCGTGTTTTTGTACCACCAACTCTTCTGGACACAGATCTATAACCTATACCACTTAGAAGTGTACCCAACCTATTCAACGCCATCGGCTTTTTGATGCCACCAAAAGTTACTAATCGCTCGCTAATCTCAGCCGTAGTCATGAACTCGCCCTTACCTTCGGCAGGCACATCGAAGAGGATCGGCAGCAGCTGTTCCTCGCTATCTTGTGTGCGGAAGTCCTCGTTGTGTTGCTCCAATTGCGCGATCTCGTCCATGTCAAACCAATAGGAGAAGTAGCCTTGTTCCACCAACGCTTTCGCTTGCGAATACACTCGTTCGTACAAGATAATGTCGTTAAACGGATTCTGTATGCTCTCCACCTCAAAAGGTAGCCAACGGCGATTGCCCGTGACATCGGTCAAGAACTCGCGGTTGTTCGTACTCGCGCAGAAACTCGCCAAGCGCACTCGTCGCTCTTTGAGGCGACCGTAGGCTGCACGCTCATTCACGTCAGTGGAGGTCAGTAGCGACTTGACGATATTCATCTCACGACCACAGATAGCGTCCAGCTCGTCGATATTCAACATTCCGTTCTCGCAGAGGCGCAGACGATCATCTTTGCTGATTTGCCCCGAGAGGGGTAGCTTGCTGCTATATGCAGACAGTTCGGGCGGAATGAGGCGGTCAAGCCAGGTAGTCTTGTAGATACCCTGGCGACCTATCAACACGAGAACGGTATGATTCACCACATCGTCGTGCATCCATGAAGCCACCATCGCCACAAACCATTTCTTGAAACACTTGCGCCAATACGCTTGCTCATCGTCTTTCACTACGACTTTTTGCGCCAGCATATCAATCCAATCGGGTTGATCGGGCGTGTAAAGAGGTAGGTTGTTGAGCCACTCGCGCAGGGGGTGGACAGAGGGTACCATATCGGATTTGATGGCAGTCCACATCTCGGTGGTGGAGATATTGGTGTCTTTGTCATTCACGCACTGACAGACCATGGTGTTGATGTCCTTGTCGGTGAGGTTGCGCCAATACGCTTGCCCATCACCAATAGCCAATAGCCCATTGCCTATAGCCAATTTCCCATCGCCTATGCAGTGCGCGCAGCGCACCTGCAGGCGATCCACCACCACATCGTGTCTGAGGTGACCAAACTGTAGGTAGTTGTCATAGAGCCACTCGCAGGCTATTTGTTGGCGGAGTTCTTGTTTATCTTTTTTGCTCATAGTTGTTTGATTTTATCTATATACTATTAGGGTTCGCTGCACTTCTGACGAGAAAGCGAGTGCAAAGGTACAACTATTTTTTGGGGTAACCTTAAAGCGAGAGAGTTTAAGGTTTAACCATAAAAAGATAGTACTTTTGTCGCCAAAAACGACAAAAGTACCATGAGAGTTTACGACATGTTGTGCCAGTTACAAAGCACTGGAAGATTGGAAGAAATCTTTGTTCACCACATTTTTTGCGTTGGTTTGAAGATCAGTTTTGAAAGATATTGTTATCTAATTGAACTTCAGCGCACCTATCCCGATGAAACGCACTTTCACTTAGTGCAAGACACCTCAATTCACTTCGATGTCTCCGAGCAAACTATTTACAAAGATATAGGCAAAATGGAAATGATAATAATGATGTAAAAATTAGCCATGAGAAAGAAACAAAAAAAACATGTTTTACAGCAGAAATTGCACAAAAAACTTGCGTACTTTTATTTTTTTTTGTACTTTTGCAGCGTATTTTGCGGGAAAGTTCTCAAAAAAATCATTTTCCAACAAAGAACAAAATATATAATCGCTTAATAATAAGCACATTACAGACATAAAAGCAACAAAAAAAACATTAAATAATCTTTAAAATTAAGTATGAGAAAGAATCTATTTTTAGTCAGCATGCTGACGGTTGCGATGATCATGTTATCATCATGTGACACCAACCACGTCAACGACAACCTTTCTTCTAAAGGCGATGTGACTATTATCAACGATCCATCTCAATTGGCATCTCGTTTGGTATTTGGTGGCAGTCACCTGAAGAAGGTACAACGTCAACAACGAGTAGTCGAACAGGTTGCCGAACCTACGATTCCAAGCGATGCGTTGCCTCTGAAAGACCAACCTACCAACTGGAACAATGGTGTAACCCTGACACGCGGTAAAGCGTATTATATCGATGCTGCGTGGAAAGGAACTATCAGTCAAGATTGGAGTTCCAGCACTGGTTCAATTGACATTTACTTGGCTGCCGATGCTGAGTTTACTGGCGCATGGTGGAATGACGACACCCCTGTGAACATCTACATCCTCTCTGGTGCTGTGCTCACCTACTGCGAAGCAGGTTGGGACGACAAGGTGAAAATCAAAAAAGCCACCAACGTATATTGCTGGGGTAACATCACCACACCTGACAATATGGGATTGCGCTTGTACGACGCAGGTAAACTCTATATCTATGGCACAGAAGGCGAGCCATTCTATGTGAAAGCAAACAACAACACCATCAACAACAACAATGCTTACTCTGCTTTCCAAGTGGATCCTGCATCGGATTTCTATTGCGAGCGCGAGATGTATGTAGAAGGTACTGCATTGCTCAACGGTGGTAAGACACACACTGTCAACAAAGTGACTATTGGCAAAGACCTCTTCGTAGAGGGTGAGGCTGATGTGACCTTTGATGATTGCGTATTTGTACTCCGCGAATTGGATTTCAAATCAAGTCGTTCGGCCGTTGTGAACGTCAATAAATACTTGCAAACAAACACCCTGCTCACCAACCAAGGCGTAGGTACCATGAACCTCAAAGATGCTATGTTTGAGATTCTGAGCGACGGTATGTTTGTGGACAAAGGCAGCCAACGCATCGTAGTAAACGGCGTAGAGGCTACCTACAAGTCTATCGTGAAAGTAGGTGGTAAGCTCTATTTGGATCGTGGCAACGATTATACTACCGTACCTAACAGCGTAGCAGCAGCTAGCTTCCCAAGCGGTAACTTCACTGGTCACCTGAACCTGGAAGGCGATCTGCGCATCAAGTTCTACTATGATGTACCAGACGAGAACGCCATCTTGAGTGCAGACAACTTGGTAGTACCTGCCACAGTAAGCATAGCAGAGAACTGCTGGTTGCCAGCCAGCGAAGATGGTTGTCGTCCAGAGGTAGGCGAAGTGCCAGTAGTAGAGGTATTGCCTCCAACCAGCAGCACTCCTACACACAAGTACTCAGCTACCAGCATCTCCTTCAACGAGGACTTGGTATATGTAAGTTGGCACGCTAACCCAGAGACCAACATGCACTATGCACAAAGCAACTACAGCCCATCGGTGGACAGCGCAGAAGACTTTGGCGGTATCGTGGATATTATTCACATTGACCGTTACGACATCACCAGCAGTCTCTTTGAGCAATCTATGGAGAACAGCGAGTTTAAGTACAACCATATCCTCTTCTCTGACAACGTTGTTTACACCGCAGCTACCAGCAACAAGGTAGGTGCAGCGATGAGCAAGATCGCTTTGACTCCAGCAGGTTTGTTCCCAGAGTTGGACAACTACAAAGAGGTACGCGTGCCACTCACAGGCTACTCTGCTAACTGCGTAGAGCGTATCGGCAACGAGCTCTTGACCATCTCAGGTTACTCTAAGGGCGGTATCAATAAGTTTGCTCTCACCGACGAAAGCAACCAAGAGAAGAAGCATATCAAGGGTGGTGATGACTACCAAGGTAAATACATATATTACAATGTAGCTAATGGCAAGGTAGTCACACTCAACAATACCAGTCGCGGAATCGTAACTATCTACAATAGCGACATGGTAGAGGAGACAAGCTTCGAGGTAGGCGCTATCTATCCAGAGGACGGCAAGAACGTATGTATCTGCGACAACGAGCATATCTACGTATGTAAAGGTCAAAATGGCTTTGGCGTATATGACTATTCAGGTAATCGCGTAGGTGGTTCAGGCAAGAGTGCCAACGGCGTAGATGTGGACGACAAATACATCTACTTGGCAGCAGGCGACGGCTTGGCTATCTTGGATAAGAATAGCAGATTCGTGAACGGCGAAGGCGATATTTGCAACCGCACCGTGAAGAAGTTTAGCTACACAGGTCGTGGTGCTACCAGCGTAACCGACGAGACCAGCATCAAACAATCTGCTAACTTCGTGAAGAAAGGTCCTGACGGACGTATCTACGTGGCATACGGTATGTACGGATTGCAGATCTACGAATTGGGTATGACCGAGTAATAGTACCAAAATAATATTAATCACACAGAAAAAGCGGATATTTTCCGCTTTTTCTGTGTTTATTGGTTATAAATGCATAAAAAATAGAGATTTATCACCTAATATTTGGATAATTCAAAAAAAAGGCGTAACTTTGCAGGTTGAATGGATTATAGTGATATTTAATGACTATCTTATGAAAAAACTATTGGTAATTTTAATCGTCATTTGTGCCACTACCATGACTTACGCCCAGTTAGACGGAAGCCAACGGCTGTTTGACACATTCGAGCAACGCTTTGTAGCGCTGGATTCACTGATATTTGCCTCCTACGAAGCCGATAGTGCTACAGCAGGCCAGCCTGCCGTACATTTTCAACACTGGTGGATAGCACAAGACGGCACCAGTACAGCGGACTCACTCATCACGAATCAGGTAAATGCCGAAGTGCGTGCTATGAAGCACGAGACGGGACTGGCTCTGACTGGACAAACCTATTACCGTTTAGACGAGGGATTGGCTCTCGACGAAGACGATGCCGTATCGCGCTACAAAGCCAAAGTGCAAGTGGAACTGCGCTGGAACTTCCTCAATTCCTCACTCATTCATCGCCAAGGACGCAAACAAGCCATTGAGCTGCAAGGCGACATTGACCGCATAGAGATGGAGAAAGCCAATTTGGCGCGCCTATTGGCTGAGAACCAGGAGTTCTACCAACAGAAGTACGACAGTCTCCTGTCGGGCATCCTGCAACACCGTCTGATGAACCTCACGCTGATGAACGATGCGCAGATGTACCTACTGGAGCATGGCAATATCTCCAGCGATGAGATGCTGGACATAATCAACGATAAGGCAGAAGCCGAACGCGCGCTGATGGCTATGTCGAAGACCTATCCGATGACCGATGACCTATCCCACCCTTCAGGCTTGGTGGTAGAGATTGACTCGGCAGGGCTACTCGATTATATCCGCGAGCACCACGCCGACCTACATCTGCTGCAACTGCAATCCGAACTGCTGGCACAACAGATGGAGAACCACTCCTACTGGACGAAACTCAATATCTCGCCCTTCATCCGCTATTCCTACTATTTCCGCACCGACTTGGCTAACTCCACCAACGTGGACTTCGGTGTGAACTTCAATATCCCTATCACAGGCGAAGCGGGCAAAAAACGCGTCGCCATGGATGCCCAACGCATGATCATCGACAAGGAGAAAGAAGAAACCACCAAGAAGATAGAGGAGAACATCCGCGCCATACTACTGGATATAGAGCGTCTGAATCGCGTCTCAACAGCCGAACTCCATCGCATGCAAGACCTCAAGCGCTACTTGCAGATACGCAGCCACGCCTATCTCAACCGCAAGGGCGGATACAATATCATTTTGCGCACCAAGGAGTATAACACCTATCTGGTGTGTTGGGAGAAATTTCTATCCTATCAGTATCAGCGTGACTGCCTGCTGATGACATTGCAGACTTATCTGACCGATATATCCATATTTGATTTTTGTGTAGGAACCATCATATAAGCATATAAATAATATAGTTATGAAAGAGTTTTCATTTTCCTCAGAAGAAAGACAAAACGATATAGAGAGTATTCTCAAAGAACGAAAACGCAAGATTGCGACCCAGCAAATCGTATTTACACTTATCTTGCTTGGTATTCTAATTATCATTGGCCTGTGGATAGGTAAGAACATCATATACACAGAGTTTGACGGCTATATCAATGCCGACCTGAACACCCTGCGCCATGCGGACGACATCTATGTGCTGGAGGTGAACAAAAACGTAGGCGACTTCATCGTTCCAGGCGACACCTTGCTCTCCTACGTATATAGTAATATCTTCTATAGCCACGAGTCCACCGATAGCGAGCCTACAGTGGTTGTGCAAAACCGTAACATGCGCGTGGACTATGGTCTGGCTCGTCAGGACTTGGAGGTGCTGAAAGTGCGTATCAAGGAGCTCAAGAAGCAATTGGAGACCGAAGACCACAATATCCGTTTCGGATTGAGCGACAACCTCAAGAAGATGAAGATAGAGCAAGAACTGGCAGAGGCGGAGGAGCAATACAATGCCCAGCGCCGCAAGTTGGGTGTGCTGTGGAACGCCCTCGACCAGACCAAGAAGGCCGTTCAGAAAACATATAACAATAACTCAGGTTTCCTCCGCGTACAAGACATGCGTAATGTGGAACTGATGAAGGAACTGGGACTGGTGCGACACTCCATAGCCGTGGACTCGGGTATCGTGACCAAAGTGTATGTACCCGAACTGACACTGGTCTTGCGCGGCGAACCTATCATCTCCTTGCAGAGTTTTGACCTCCACCGCAACAACCTCTCTGTGGTCACCTACGTGATGCCTCGCGACATGAAGCATATCAACCGTAATACCCAAGCCGAGGTGATAGTCAATGACGATGTATCATTCACCGCCAGCGTACTGATGCTGGGTACACGTACCGAGGAGATTCCTGGCGAGCTACGCAGTACCCTCTCGCGCGACCACACAGCCGTCATCGTAGTCATGGGTGTGGACACGGGACAAGTCATACCGTTCTGGACATTGGTCAAGAACATACCCGTGCGCATACGTATCAATAATATAGAATCGAAGATGCAAGAGGACGAAGTCACCGACTATATGATGTTCCACACCACCCACGGACTCATACGCCCTGGCGATAAATACTACGAAACCTTACAAGAGGAGCAACCAGATACCACCCACAAAGATACACTACTGATACTCAACGAATAAAGATATGGAACACGCAATATACAAAATAGTTAACAATGTAGAGGGCAGAAATATACTGGTCATCAACCACTATTTTGATGTCGAAAATAGCCCCGAGATACAGGAAGACAAATTTGACATTGTCTATCTCAATATCAGCAATATGTCCCCAAACGAGGTGGGACTCCTGCTGGAGAAGACCTCCCCTATCTTCTCCACCAAGTGTTGGATGAAGCCCCGCTTTGTGCAAGCCAACAGCCTCTCTCAAATGGGCAATATGGCTGTGCTCATCGACGGTGTAGCCAATAGTCCCTTCGATACCTCCGTCACACAGCATGCCGAAAACATCTTCCAGCAGATGGAGCGACTACAAATCAAGCAGATAGCCAATGTCTCCACCTACGTGGCATTCTTCGTTCGTCTGTGCAAATACGCTATCAGTCGCGGACAATACACCTATACCTCCACCGTTATCCCTGGTCTGACCGAAGGTCACTCTGCTTTCTTCGCCGCCTTACTCTCCAACAACGAGGTAGCAACGCGCAAGGAGTTCCTGGAGTTCAACCAGAAACTGCTGGACTTAGGTTACGCTGAGCCACAGGAGTTTGTGGAACGTGCCCATATCTGCCCGCACTGCAAGAGCAGTCACCTCATTTATGCCGAGTGCTGCCCCAAATGCGAGAGTTCGAATATCAAGGAAGAGCCTATGTTGCACCACTTCCGCTGCGCGAATATCTCGCCAGAGAGCACCTACGTGTATGACGAGAAGCTGCGCTGCCCCAAGTGTCGCCAGTACCTGCGCCATATCGGCGTGGACTACGACCGCCCTACCGACATACACACCTGCGCCGAATGTGGACACACCTTCCTACACACCAAGATGAAGGTACGCTGCGCCAGCTGTGGTACCATGCACAGACCTGCTAACTTGCAGTCCATCGATGTAGTACGATACCGCTACACACCCGAAGGCATACAGTCCATCATCAGCAACGAGGCACTCATCAAGATCGGCAAAGACCTCTGGTTCGGCTACTCGAACTTCGAGTCATACTTGCAACAGTTGCGCCTCTTCTCACACACCAGCGCACTCAACGAGACACTCTATACCTTCCGCCTGCATCTACTCATACCCGACTCTATTATGAGCGAAGCAGACAGAGTGCACCTGCTACGCCACATGCACGAGGTGTTCTATGACTATAATTTCTCCTTCAAAGGTAACTACTACTTCTTATCCTCCAAGAACATCACCGATGAGTTCAAAGAGACACAGCAGTCCATTGAGTGGAGCATTGAGAACAAACTATCGAGCGTGACAGCCGAATGTCCATTCATACAAGTCAAGGAGCAGACCTTGCTCGTCAGAGAGTCCAACGAGAATATCGAAAAGTATATTCGCCGTCTGTGTGAACCGCTATATACGAACCATTAACATAGCCCATGCTGGACTTTTTCTTCCACATAATAGACAATATCGTAGGTGGCTTCACGCGCAATATATCGTGGCACGTACTGCTCAATACCTACTGGTTTCTCTTCTTTGTGGAGTTCCCACGCTATTATCTACTGGAGATTATCGTCACCTGCTGGCACAAACTGCGCTACCGCGAACGCCGCGAACAACGCACCATCGCCCGCATGAAGCTCTATATAGAGAATCCCTTAGTCACCATCTTAGCACCGGGCAAAAACGAAGGCAAGAACATTTACAAACTGGTACAATCCCTGCGTGAGCAGACCTATAAGAACTACGAGATCATCATCGTTGATGACGGCTCCGATGATGCCACACCGCTCATCTGCAAAGACTTGGAGAATGCAGGATACATAGACCTCTTTATCCGTGCACACTCGCGTGGAGGCAAAGCCAGCGCCGCCAACTTGGGTTCCTTCTATGCCAAAGGCAAGTATATCGTACACCTCGACGCGGACTCCTCCTTGGACAGGGATGCACTGGAGAACATCCTTATCCCCTTCTATATGGATAGCCAAATCAAAGCCGTGGGTGGCGTAGTCAAAGTGCGCAACGCGCACGACTCCATCTGTACCGCCATGCAGGCACTGGAGTACCTCAAGACGATCCAAGTCGGTCGTATGGTGACCAGTGAGTTGGGTATTTATCATATCATCTCAGGTGCGTTCGGCGCCTTCGATGCCAAGGTACTCAAGCAAGTGGGCTATTGGGACATCGGCCCTGGACTCGACGGCGATATTACGCAGAAAATCCGTAAAGCTGGTTACAAAGTGTATTTCGCCGAAGAAGCAATCTGCATGACCAATGTACCTGTCAAGTGGAATGTACTCTTCAAACAACGCAGGCGATGGAGCAAATCACTTGTGCGATTCCGCTTGCGCAAACATAGGGACATCTTCATGCCCAACAAGAACTTCTCCTTCTCCAACATGATCTCCAACTTGGAGAATATCGTCTATGACTTTGGCTTCAACTATGTGTGGTTTGCCTATATCCTTTCGCTCATCTTCATGCACCCCGACCGACTAGTGGAGATATTCGCCATCGGATATATCATCCGTATGGTGTTCGGATACATAGGTTTTGGTATCATTCAATGGGTGAGCGAACGACCAAAAGAAGAACGCTGGCTGGCAGGATACGTGCCACTGTCCACCTTCTATACTGGTTATTTCTTACGCTTAGCGCGTTTGATGGCACATACACAAGAATTGTTTAACTTCTCCTCCTACAAAGACCCTTGGAATCCACGCAAGACCTCTGAGGTGGCACAGTCAGAGGGTATATAAATCATTGCAAGAAACAGTGCAAGCAAAATGCTATAACATGAAAAATAGATTCATTCACATGCTTTGTTTACTCATAGGAATGTGCTTCCTATTGGGGCAGACAAACATAAATGCACAAAAAACTATGCCAAGACTTGTTCAAAACGGAAACGAGATTATTCGTGTCAATCCCGAGAAACCTACACAAATTCAGTACTCCACCAGTGGTGGACGTATGTGGTCTGCTCGTTACACTGGTACCGCCTGTGGTGAGTTCATAGACTTAATCATTTATAAGAACGAACTCATAGCAGCCACCACTAAAGGTATTTATTATTCTACCAGCGATGGGCGTATGTGGTCTGCTCGTTACACTGGTACCGCCTGTGGCACATTCCAAACGCTCATGGACAATGGTAAGGAACTCCTTGCTCAAACTGATAAGGGCTTATACTATTCCACAAGTAGCGGACGCATGTGGAGTAAACGCCGATAAATCACTCGGTTATTTTTCCGTCAGCGAAGTAGAGTTTTCTACCTGGATACTGCTCGGGCCATGCAGGGTTGTGGGTGGACATAATCACAGTCATACCTGCCTGACTAATACTATATAGCAGATCCATAATACCCTTACCCGTCTCAGGATCCAGATTACCCGTTGGCTCGTCCGCGAGAATCAGTCCTGGCGCATTGAGTAGCGCACGCGCAATAACCACACGCTGCTGCTCACCACCCGAGAGCTGATAAGGCATCTTATAAGCCTTCTCCGCCATACCCACCTGTTTGAGCACGTCCATGATATTGCTCTTCATAGCGCGTTTGTCCTTCCAACCTGTGGCTTTGAGCACGAACATCAGATTCTCTTCCACATTGCGGTCACTGAGCAATTGGAAATCTTGAAAAACCACTCCCACCTTACGGCGCAGATAAGGTATCTCACGACGGCGCAGTTTGAGCAAATCATAATCCAATGCCACAGCCTCCGTTCCCTCAATAGGCAACTCGCCATAGATAGTCTTCATCAAACTACTCTTGCCACTACCAACACGTCCCAAAAGATACACCATCTCACCCGGTGCAATGGAGAGATTGACATCTGCCAGCACGATTTGTTCGTCCTGGCAGATCTCTACGTTCTTATAACTAATCAGTTCTTTCACTACTCAGCGTCCATTTGGTTGATCTTGTTCTCAAGGTCAGCGAGTTGCTCTTTGAGCGTATTAATCTTCTTACGCATATCTTCAACCAACTTATTGCCTTGCTTGGACTTACCCGTAAAGAACAAGATATTATTCTCAGCCGTCTTGATCTCTTGCACAAGGTTCTCGTACATCTTCACGAGTTTTTGACGGTCGTTCATGCCGTCCACCTTCTTATTCCAACGCTCCTTGGCCTCAGCACGCTTTTGAGCATATTGCTCACGAAGCTCTTTGGTAGCCTCGCGCTTCGCCTCAAAGAATGTGTCACATGCAGCAGTGAACTTCTTCCAGAGATCATCAGAATACTTGCGTGCCACTGGACCTACTTTCTTCCACTGAGCTTGCAATTCAATCAAGCGATTAGTGGTCTCAGTCCACTCAATACTATCCTTGAGCGCCTCAGCAGCCTCAATGAGTTCGCGTTTTTTCTTCAAGTTCTCAGAGAACTCATCACGGATTGTTTTGTAATAAGCTGTTTTAGCTTTGAAGAAAGCCTCGCAGAGCTCACGATACTCGTTATAGATAGTTTGGTTTTGTTTCTTAGGAGCAAAACCGATAGTACGCCACTCTTGTTGGATAGCTTGCACTTTCTCAGTAGCCTCATCCCATTGTTTGTTGGATTTCATCTTGGTAATGTCCAAGGCTTTGAGTTGGTCGATAAGCGCTTGCTTCTTTGCAAGATTCTCATTCTCCTTAGCATGGAGCTCATCGAAATACGCTTGATGCTTCTTATTAATCACACTGCTAGCCTCTTTGAATCGGTTCCAAAGTTCCTCGCGCAACTCGCGTGCCACAGGACCAATCTCCGCCCACTCATCGTGTAGCTGTTGCAATGCACGATTAGCCTCCACAATGCTTGGGTGCTCTTGCAGTTTCTCAGCTGCTTCGCAGAGAAGAGTCTTCATTTCGAGGTTCTTCTTGAAATCCAAATCACGAAGCTCGATATTAATCTTCACAAGATCATAAAAACGCTCTTGATACTGTTGGTAGTTCTTCCAAATCTCTTGATTCTTGGTCGCAGGCACAGGACCGATGGTCTTCCACTCTGCTTGCAATTCGCGCATCTTCTTCAAGTTATCCATAACGTCAGCAGTCTCCGCCTCTGCCATCTCCTTCATCTGAGCAAGGATATTCTCTTTGCGCAGCAAGTTCTGCTCTTGCTCTTCTTCTATTTGCTTCTGCAACTCTGCACGACGTTGCTTATATTGCGCCAACAGTTCGCGGAACTCTTGCTCCAACTCATCGACGGAAGGCAACCAATTCTCAAGCACCTCTCCAGCTGCCTGAGCTGCTTCCAGAGCAGCCTTCTTCTGCGCCTCTAATTCCTGATGATACTGACGGTAGAATTGTACTTTCAACGCATCTACTTGTTCTTTCACTTCCGCTACATTCTTTTGTAGTAATTCCTTTAGTTCGTCAACGAACTGTTGTTTTTCATTTGCCATATCTGTTAAATAATTACGCCCTTTCGAGCGGGGTTCATAAAATTCGCTGCAAAAGTAGTAAAAAAATCGTATATACGCAAATGAAATTCACAATTTTTCAAAAAAAATCGTATTCTATTTGCATATTTGCAAATTTTGTTGTACCTTTGCAGATTGGAAATACAATACACGATTATGACAATCAAAGAAAAGATACAAGACCTGCTCAGTCAAGTGGCTGATTTGCAAGCAAGCAACGCAGAGCAATTAGAGGCTTTGCGTATTAAGTACCTCAGTAAAAAAGGTTTAGTCACCGAACTCTTCAATGAGTTTCGCGAAGTACCCAAAGAGGAAAAACGCGAAATCGGTCAAGCACTCAACGCCCTACGCCAAGCATACGAGGCTCGTATCAACGAAATGCGAGAGGCGATGAGGCTATTAGGCGAAGAGGCGAAAGGCGAGGAGTTGGATCTGACACGTACCCCCGACCCTATCGCATTGGGCACACGCCATCCATTGTCGTTGGTTCGCGAGCAAATCATTGACATCTTCTCTCGCGTAGGTTTCACCGTAGCTGAAGGTCCTGAGGTAGAGGATGACAACCACGTGTATTCACTCCTCAACTTTGCACCAGAGCACCCTGCTCGTGATATGCAAGATACGTTCTTCATTGAGAAAGAGATAGGTGTACAAAAACCATCTGACATTCTCCTACGCTCGCACACTTCCAGTGTTCAGACACGCACCATGCTCAGTCAAGAGCCTCCTATCCGCGTTCTCTGCCCTGGTCGCGTGTACCGCAATGAAGCTATCTCTGCACGTGCACACTGCTTCTTCCATCAAGTAGAGGGACTGTACATTGACAAAAACGTTTCTTTCGCCGATCTGCGCGAAGTGTTGCTGTATTTCGCCAAAGAGATGTTTGGTCCTGAGACACAAATTCGCCTCCGTCCAAGTTATTTCCCATTCACCGAGCCATCGGCTGAGATGGACATCTCCTGCGACCTCTGTGGTGGTAAGGGTTGTTCGTTCTGCAAAGGCACAGGTTGGGTAGAGATTCTCGGATGCGGTATGGTGGATCCTAATGTATTGGAGTCCTGCGGCATAGACTCGAAGATATATACCGGCTACGCCTTTGGTCTAGGTGTAGAGCGTATCACCAACCTCAAATACCGCGTGAAGGACCTACGTCTCTTCTCCGAGAACGACGTCCGTTTCCTCCAACAGTTTGAAGGCTGCTAAGTGAGGCGATGAGGCGATGAGGCGATGAGGTTAGAGGCACGGATGATATTAAACGAAATTATAGCATCGATTCAGACCCTGCAAGTCATTGGTAAGACCGACGACTTGCAGCGTTTGGATATACGCCATCTGCTGACCGATAGTAGGCAACTCAGCAACGAGCCTGAATCCACACTATTCTTTGCCCTAAAGACGCACAAAAACGATGGGGCGAAGTATATCCCTCAGCTCATAGAGCGCGGAGTAAAGGCGTTCGTGATGACGCGAGAGCAATACGACTGTTTATCTGGACGCCGGATGCCGGATGCCAAACAACAATCCTCTGGATACCGGCAGCCGGAAGCCATTATCGTAGTCGAGGACACTCTCGCTGCCCTGCAAGCGCTCGCCACATACAAACGTTCGCTCTACCATGGCCCCGTGATTGGCATCACAGGTTCCAACGGAAAAACAGTGGTCAAAGAGTGGCTCTATCAGTTACTAAAAGACGACTATCGTATCACGCGCTCACCACGTTCCTACAACTCACAGATTGGTGTTCCACTCAGCGTGTGGCAACTCAATGACCAGACCGAACTAGCCATCTTCGAAGCTGGCATATCCGAGGAGGGAGAGATGCAACGCCTCCAACCCATCATTCAACCGACCATAGGCGTAATCACCTATATCGGCACAGAACACGGGGAGAATTTCCCTTCGTTAGCCGCTAAACGCGCAGAGAAAATGCAACTCTTCACCTCCTGCCCAACGGTTATCGAAGACCCTACACACCAAAACATACGCACATGCGCAAGCGTCATGCGCGCACTCGGATACGACGAAGAAACCATCGCACAACGCATACTACAACAGACCCACGAGACCATATTGGAAATCAACCTTACGGCTCTGGTGAACAACGTGCACTATTTCCATTCGCTGTTACCACAAAAGACCCTTCTCACGTGCATGGTAAAAGCTTTTGCCTACGGAGCAGGCAGCGTGGAAGTGAGTCGCGCACTGCAAGACTGTGGCGTGGTGGACTATCTGGCAGTGGCCGTAGCAGACGAAGGTGTCGAACTGCGCAAAGCAGGCATCACCCTACCTATCATCATCATGGATCCTGAGGTGGCTGCACTCGACCTAATCATAGAAAACAACCTGCAACCCAATATATACTCCCTGCAAGTATTAGAGGAGATTATTCACGCTGCCGAAGCCAAAGGATTAGAAGCACTACCCGTACATATCAAGATAGATTCTGGTATGCATCGTTTGGGCTTTTACCAAGAAGAGATGCCTGCCCTCATCGCTCGACTACAAGCACAAAAAGCCGTGCGCGTAGCCAGTGTATTCTCGCATTTAGCAGGAAGCGACGAAGCAATTTTCGACACATTCACCCACGAACAAGCACAGTATTTCAACACCTGTGCTACGCAGCTACAATCGGCTCTCAACTACCCAATAATCAAGCATATATGCAACACTGCTGGCACGGAGCGTTTCCCTGAATATCATTTCGACATGTGCCGTCTTGGCATCGGTCTGTATGGATTTTCGTTTTTGGAGGCGGAAGGCAATGAGGCGAGAGGCGAGGGACAAGGCGGACTACGCAATGTTTGCACGCTCAAAACGACCATACTCAGCATAAAAACCGTGCCCGCCAACGCCACTATCGGCTATGGTCGCCACACCACACTGACTGAACCACGACAAATAGCCGTCATACCTATCGGCTATGCCGACGGTTTTGACCGCCGATTCTCCAACTACGGAGGCGAAGTATTGGTGCGCGGAAAACGTTGCCCCGTAGTAGGCAATGTCTGCATGGATCAAGCGATGATTGACGTGACAGGCACCGATGCACAACCTGGCGATTACGCCATCGTCTTTGGCGACCAACTACCTATCCTAGAACTTTCCAACAAACTCAACACCATTCCATACGAAGTATTAACTTCCATCTCACGCCGCGTTCAACGTACCTATTTCTACGAATAGCAAGACACCTATTTACCTATCTTTGGCATAAAAATTGCAAAATATATGGTGTAAATTTTGTTAATTGCAAATATTTTCGTAATTTTGCACGCTTTTTATGGAATATCAATATCTACATACAATACAGTACCCTTGCGATTTGAAGGCCCTGCCCAAAGAGGCATTGCCTCGGGTATGCGATGAGTTACGCGATTTTATTATCCAACAATTGAGTCAAAACCCAGGTCACTTAGGTTCTTCCCTCGGTACGGTAGAGCTGACAGTGGCATTGCATTACGTGTTTGACACTCCAAACGACCAACTCGTATGGGACGTAGGTCACCAAGCATACGCCCACAAGATTCTCACAGGTCGTCGCGAGCGTTTTCATACCAATCGACAATTCAAAGGTATAGCCCCTTTCCCTACCCCAGCGGAAAGCGAATACGATGCATTTATCGCTGGTCATGCTAGCAATAGCATCTCCGCAGCCTTGGGAATAGCCATAGGTGAAGAGGCAAGAGAAGAAGATGCGAAAAAGCGAGTAGTGGCCATCATTGGCGATGGAGCCATGACAGGCGGTTTGGCATTTGAGGGACTCAATAACACCTCTATGCTCAAAAATAACCTGCTTATTGTACTCAACGACAATAATATGGCCATCGACCCAATCAAAGGCGGTATCACCCAATACCTGTTGGACATCACCACCAGCAAACGATACAACCATTGGCGTTGGTTAGGCTATCAGTTCGCCAAAAAACTGCACCTCATTCGCGAGGATAATAAGGGGCGCATACTACGATTCACCAATCATATCAAGACACTCATCACCAAACAAGATAACAACATCTTCCAAGGGCTCAATCTTCGCTATTTCGGTCCTGCCGATGGACATGATGTGCTGAGTTTGGTGCGTATATTCAACGAGATAAAAGATTACAGCGGTCCAAAAGTACTGCATATCATTACCAAAAAAGGCAAAGGCTATGCACCTGCCGAAAATGACCAAACCACTTGGCACGCGCCAGGCGAATTCTGCGTGGAGACGGGTGAAAGGCGAACAGGCGAAAAGCGAGATATGCTTTGGCAAGAGGTATTTGGCGAGGAGTTGTTGAAGTTAGCACGCAAGAACAAACACATTGTGGGTGTTACCCCTGCTATGCCAAGCGGTTGCAGCATGAATATCATGCAGGCAGAATTGCCCAAACGCGTTTTTGATGTGGGTATAGCCGAAGGACATGCTGTCACCTTCTCTGCTGGTATGGCAAAAGCAGGGCTCAAACCATACTGCAATATCTACTCTAGTTTCTTGCAACGTTCCTACGACAATATCATACACGATGTAGCACTTCCTAACCTACCCGTAGTATTCTGTATTGACCGTGCTGGTATCGTAGGCAACGACGGCGCTACCCACCACGGATTATTGGACATGGCATACCTGCGCCCTATTCCAAACATGGTGATAGGTGCTCCGATGACCGCTACCGACCTGCGCCAGATGATGCGCATAGCACAAGAGGTAGATGGCCCTATCGCAATCCGCTATCCACGCGGTAAAAGCGTGAATAGAACGGACGTATCCCCTGTTGTACTTGGACAAGCCGCTTGTCTCAAACATGGTACTGAAGTGGCAGTCCTGAGCATTGGAGCCATAGGTAACACCGTATCAGAGACTCTCAATGCAATGCAGATCCATAAACGTAATTTCTTTGCACACTACGATATGCGTTGGCTCAAACCTATTGACCAACAGATTTTGGCAGAGGTATGCGAGCATTATCACACCATCGTCACCGTGGAAGATGGCGTAATCAATGGTGGATTGGGTAGTGCTGTAGCCGAATACATCACCAATAACCAATCGCCAATCGCCAATCGCCCATCCCCACGCCTCATTCGTTTAGGCGTGAACGACCAATTCGTGGAGCACGGCAGTACCCAAGAGTTATATCAACTATTGAAATTAGATAAAGAAGGTATATGCGAATCATTATTGCAGGCGCTGGAGCAGTAGGACGCCACTTGGCTAAACTGCTATCGCGCGAAGATATGGATATTAGTCTCATTGACGAACGCCAAGAGCGCCTCGGTGACTTGGATGCGAACTATGACCTACTAACCAAGGTGGGAAGTCCTATGTCAATACTTGATCTGAAAAGCATCGGTGTCAAAGATGTAGATCTCTTCATAGCCGTTACACCTTCAGAGTCAGATAATATCACCGCTTGTCTGCTCGCCAATCAATTAGGTGCCAGAAAGACATTGGCACGCATTGATAACTATGAGTACCTCATTCCCGAAAATAAACGCATCTTCGAGCAAATGGGTCTCAATCATCTCATTTATCCCGAACTACTTGCAGCACAAGAGATTACCGCTTCGCTCAAAACCAACTGGATGCGCTATCACCTCACGCTATGCAACGGAGCCATGGAACTCTGCGTGGTGAAAGTGCGCGAGGGAGCAGAGGTGATTGGCAAACAATTCTTGTCAGGATATTTCAATCATGGTCTTTATCGCGTAGTGGCTATCAAGCGTGGACAAGAAACCATTATCCCTACGGGACAAGATGAGATACAAGCCGATGATATGGTATATGCTGTCTGCACACGAGAGAACATGAAACACCTGCGCGAGCAATTAGGCAAACAGAAGAAAGAGATACGCAACATCATCTTCTTTGGCGGTTCTAAAATTGCGCAAAAAACGGTGCAGAATCTCCCCGATGACCTCAATATCAAAATTCTTGAAGCCGATCGTGAGCTATGCTATCACATCAGTGAAAAAGTGAATAACGCTCTCATTATCAACGCTGATGGCAGCGATATGGCCGTACTGAAAGTAGAGGGAATAGAAGATGCTGATGCGTTCGTTGCTGTTACCGACAATAGCGAAGCAAACATTTTTGCATGTATGGCAGCCAAGCGTTTTGGAGTAAAGAAAACCATCGCAGAAGTAGAAAATATTGACTATATCTCTATGGCGGAAGGTCTGGATATAGGTACCGTACTCAATAAAAAGACTATTGCTGCATCGTATATCTACCAAATGTTGTTAGATGCTAGCGTGCTCAACGTGCGTAACCTCACAACCGCAGATGCCGAACTCGTTGAGTTTATGGCAGAAGAAGGTAGCCGCATTACCAAAGGGAAGATACGCGACATACGCCTGCCAGCAGATGCGAATATCGGTGCCATCGTCCGCGCAGGAGAAGGTATCCTTGTGAATGGCGATACACAGATCATGCAAGGCGACCAAGTGGTAGTCTTCTGCAAGAATCAAGTCATCCGCAAACTGGAAAAATTCTTCAAATAACTCATAATTTATCACTCATACTTCATAACTCCCCCGCATGACACGTACCTTCAACACACGCATGGTCTTCCGCACGATGGGCGCATTGTTGCTCATTGAGTCGGTGTTTATGGCGTTGGCATTGGGTGTGAGTCTATGGTATGGCGAAGCAGATAGCGGCGTATTTTTGCTATCCACGATTATCACCTTGTTAGCGGGTGTTATTGGTTTGTTGGTCGGTCGTCGCGCGGAGTCGCGCATGGGCGAAAGAGAGGGCTATGTCATCGTAGCGATGGTGTGGGTGGTCTTTTCCGCTTTTGGACTACTACCCTACTACCTCAGCGGACAAGTACCTTCGCTAACTGACGCCTGGTTTGAGAGTATGTCGGGCTTTACGACTACTGGTGCAACGATCATACCAGACCTTGAAGTCATCACGCATGGACTGCTTTTCTGGCGTTCGCTTACCCAATGGATTGGAGGTATGGGAATCATCGTGCTCTCTATCGCCATCCTGCCTATCTTTGGCCTCAATGGCATGCAGCTCTATGCCGCCGAAGTATCGGGTTTGACCTACGAAAAAGTATCTCCTCGCATTTCCGACACGGCAAAAATGATGTGGAGCATCTATGTACTGCTGACCGCCACCGAAATTTTGGCATTGTGGCTATGCGGAATGGAGATATTTGATGCCGTTTGCCACTCATTCTCCACCATTGCGACAGGCGGTTTCTCTACGCACAACAATAGTTTGGAGTACTATGACTCCGCAGCTATTCACTATACCGTGACATTCTTTATGTTCATATCGGGTATCAACTTCGTGCTGCTCATTTACTTGCTACGTGGTAAGATGCGCTACTTCTTCCAAGATGAGGAGCTACGTTGGTATAGTGTAGCCGTGGCACTATTCGCTGTAGCACTCGCAGTGGGATTATATATCGCTCGTCCAGGTTGGACTGGTATGCATGTGGAACGTGCATTCCGCGATAGTTTGTTTACGGTTATCAGTTCTATGACTTCTACAGGTTATACGATTTCGGACTATATGTATTGGCCCGTAGTGGCATGGGTAGTCATCTTCTTCTTGATGCTGACGGGTGCTTGTGCAGGTAGTACGGCAGGTGGTATCAAATGGGTACGATGGGCTATTATTTTGAAAAACGGCGTAGCAGAGTTTCAACGCCGCATTCACCCCAATGCGATTATCCCTGTGAAACTCAACGAGAAAGCCGTTCCGCAACAGACGATCAACAATATCATGGCATTCTTGATCTTCTATGTCTTTATCATCGCCATCACCGTGGTTATCTTCTGCGCCACGGGTGTGAACTTCGACGAGTCAATTGGTGCTGCCGTTTCTGCTATCGGCAATGTGGGTATTAGCATTGGGCAGTTTGGTCCAGCAGGCACGTATGCCGAGTTCCCAACTATCGCCAAATGGGTGATGAGCTGCGTAATGCTGATTGGTCGTTTGGAGATTTTCACCGTCTTGCTACTCTTCACCCGAGTCTTGTGGAGAAAATAAGACCCTAACATTTTGCGATTATTGTCGCTTTGGCGAAAAAAACTCACAAGTCATTGGATGCCTTTTGCGAACGTTTTTCCTCGCGGATAAGCAGTCGCATTTTGCTTTACACCAAAGATTATCAAAAAGATGGTGTAACAACCTGCTAGCCTGTATATTTTACGCCATTTCTATAAATATTTGGATAGAGTTTCTGCATTTTGCTGCCTAGCGCTCCTCATCTCTTCGCATACATCTTCGTTACCACCTCGTTACCACTCTGATGATAATAGGTGGCGGTGAGTCGTGGGGCTTTATCGGGTGGATAAGCGGTGGATAGCGGTGATTTTTTTATCTCTTTGTTTTAGATAACTATGTTAGAAACTTAACGCCAAACCTATACCATTTTCACTTGCTTGAACTCCCAAACTCAACTGAGGTTGCGACTTTTTCTGTTGCATATTATACACCTCATACGCATGGTTGCGACGATGATAGCCAACACCTAATATAGGTATTGCAATTGTCATTAATGTACTTCCGACGGATAGTGCAGATATATAATAAGGTATTCCCCATGTGCTATCTCCTGCTGCACCTAATTGATGACCCAAACCTATAAAACTACTTAACATAACTCCTGATCCAACTCCAAAAATTGCCCAAGCGCTTTTTATCAACTTCTGACTTTCCATGTATTTCTTATGTGCTTGTGGACTATTTTCTTGCAAAAATACCTGCAATGCCTTCTTGTCCATTTGTGTCTGCCCGTATGAATACTCCTCTATTCCAAATAGTTTTTGGTCGTATTTGGTGTGCTTGACAATCAATGGTTTGTTTTCAAGTTGCTTTTGCGCTTGTTGTAGTGACTCAATTTTTTGTTCTTGTACCAGTTGCAACGAATCCAATCGCGTTTCTAAATTCGACAACAACTCTGTATCTACATTACTTGGGGTTTCTCCCGCAGGCGTATAACGCACTGTACAATCATACAAACAATTAGATCTTAGTTGCAGACCTCCGCTCAGCAATTTTGGCTCGCACCCATCGCCACAATCTATGTAAATATAAGGTCTGCGTGCACGCACAAGAAACAATATCTGGTTAGAATAAGTTGTCACGCGACTCTCCACCCCAAACTGTTGACCCAAATACAAAGTTAGACGTTCTTTGGCTGCTGATACAGCATGGGCATTACCCTCCAAATGCATACGAATAACTGCATATTGGAATGGGTCAGACAAAGCAGAGTTCTCAAAACTGCCAAACTCATTTTTGTACATAGCTAACACCGATGCCATTTGCACATGCGTTAGTTCCTTTGTGATTTTTACCGACTGCGCTGCCAATGGCAACATTCCGACCCAAGTACACAAAAGTGCTAATAATAACTTTTCTTTTTTCATAATCCTTTTTATAATATTAATTGACACCTTTTCAATACGTCTGCAACCGATTACTCGGATTACGACTGCAAAATTACTACATTTTTTTCATTTCACCAAAATATTGCACAAAAAATTACCAACTTAGGCAATTTCTTTATGCAAATTCATTACTTACGCATAACAGACACGCCGTATTTGGCAAGAAAGACATTTTCGTTTGCATATTTCATAAAAAAGCAGTACCTTTGCAGATTATTTTTCAAAAGGAGAAATGAAACCAAGGCATATTGCATATATCGTATGGGCTGTGATTGCGCTATTAGGCGTGATTTGTTGGTTGGTGCCAGAAGATGGCTTCGCTATCGGTAAATGGACACTACGTTGGCCCACACTCGCGGAAGCATTGGATTTGTCGGCAACCGAAGATGTGGATATTTTGCCTTTGGATAGCCTGATAGAACAAGACAGCATTACAACACAAGATACAATAGCCACCACAGATACTCTTCCTGCTAAACCTCAACCTATTATTCCCGAGGTGAATGTTCCTCCTACCGACACGCGAGCCTATCTCGCAGCTTTCTATGCTGCACTTGATAGTGCCAAGCAGATGCCCGTGCGCGTGGTACATTACGGCGACTCGCAAACAGAGGAGGATCGTATCACCAATATCCTGCGCGAGCGTTGGCAAGGGCAATACGGTGGCGGTGGTGTAGGACTAATCCCTCTGCACCAGACCATTCCCACGCGCAGTATTCGCCAATGGCTATCCATCAATGGCGAGGTACAGACCACGCAGAAGGGACCTAAACGCTACTTGGTCTATGGTCCACGCAGCATGCGTTTGGATACCGATGACTATGGTATGATGGGACAAGTGGCAGTCATGGATAGTGCCCTCGTCAAAGGTAGCGAAGACATCGTGATGAACATTGAGCCCATTGACAAGAAACACAAGACACATAACTATTTTAATCGCGTACGCATATTTACCGATAGTATCAGTGGCTATATCTTGGCACAAGATAGTATTTACTATTTAGGCGATGAGGCGATGAGGCTAAAAGGCGAGGTCATTCTTCCCGACAGCACAACCAAGTGTGAGATTCATTTGCAGGGTAGAGGTAGCGTATATGGCGTGAGTTTGGAGACAGACAGGGGTGTGATTGTAGATAATATCCCTATGCGCGGTTGCTCGGGTAATATCTTCACCAAGATTGATAGCACACAACTGAGCGACTTCTTCCGCGAAACCAATACCAGACTGATTATCTTGCAGTTTGGTGGCAACATGATTCCGCAGACCGAAAATCCGTCCACTATCAGTGGTTATGTGCGTAGCACCCTGCGTCAGCAAGTGCGCTATCTCCGTGCTTGTGCGCCACAAGCATCCATCCTATTTGTTGGCCCAAGCGATATGTCCACCAATATTGACGGACAAATGACCACTTATCCGTTAGTGCCATATATGGACAGACTGCTCAAGAAGATGGCAGCCGAAGAGCAGATTGCTTATTGGAGTATGTACGATGCGATGGGCGGTAAAGATAGCATGGTAAGATGGGTAGAAGTGGGGTTAGCTGGTAGCGACTATGTGCATTTTACGCGCGCTGGAGCAAATAAAATAGGCAAACAATTATATAATTGGATAGAGGAAGGACAATAGTGGATGGTGTAAGGTGTAAAGGAAAGGTATAAAGCAAAGGGAATGGATTTTTTACAGCACATATTTGGATTTAACAGTGATAGTCCGCTGCTCTTCACCCAGTTCTATTTCTGGGCGTTCTTTGCATTAGTGTATTCCGTGTTTGCCATCATCATGGAGTTCGGCACTAAATCCAATCACCCATCACCAATCGTCCATCGCCCATCTCCAATAGTCAATAGCCGTCTCCACCTTCGCAATGTCTTTCTTATGGCGGTGAGTTGGTTCTTTTACTACAAGACCAGTGGACTATTCCTACTCTTATTGCTCTTTGTCACGCTCTCCGATTGGCTGATAGCAAAGCGGATATATCAAGTATCTGCTATCCGGAAACCAGAAGCCGGAAGCAAAAATGGGCGAGCAAAGTGGTGGTTGGCACTGAGCATCGTCATCGACTTGGGACTATTGTGCTATTTCAAGTATGCATATTTCTTCACGAATGTCGTCAACGATTTGCTGGGAACAGAGTTCGCTGTATTTGACATATTTGCTTATATCGGAAATGGTTTTAGCGATAGCGGTAGGTTCATGGTGGACAAGATTGTCTTACCTGTGGGTATATCGTTCTATTTATTTCAAGTGATGTCCTACACCATTGACGTGTATCGCGGACATGTGAAACCAGTGAAGAATATTTTGGATTTTGGTTTCTACGTCAGTTTCTTTCCTCAGTTGGTAGCGGGTCCAATTGTACGCGCCAATGAGTTTATTCCACAGTTGTACAAGCCTTTCCGTGTGAGCAAACGATTGGTAGGATTAGCTATCTTTTGGGTGCTTAACGGATTGATTAAGAAGATTGTATTGAGCGACTACTTGGCAGTAAACTTGATTGACCGTGTGTTTGAGAACCCCTTACTATTCAGCGGTTTTGAGAACCTGTTTGCACTATTCGCCTATTCGCTACAAGTATATGCAGACTTCTCGGGTTACACCGATATTGCCATCGGTATTGCCATGTTAATGGGGTTTTATCTACCGCAAAACTTCGATTCACCCTACAAATCGCGTAATCCGCAGGAGTTTTGGAGGAGGTGGCATCAATCGCTTAGCAGATGGTTGAAGAGTTATCTTTATATTCCATTAGGTGGTAATCGTAGCATATTGGGCAAACCTGTTGAGAATAAGATTGCAGCTGGTAACTTCAACTCATTTATCACCATGCTCTTGGGCGGACTATGGCATGGTGCTAGTTGGAACTTCGTTATTTGGGGCGCACTCAACGGTGCAGGTATGATCGTGTATAAGGTGTGGGCAAAGACGAATTGGCACATCAAGATGCTACTCATGACCTTGCTCATGGGTAGCCTAAAGGTAGCGCAAACCTTGCTACAAACACCGATATGGAATCTCTTCTTAGTATGGGGTATCGCATTATGGATAGGCACGATAGTTCGTTATACCTATTGGTGGTATGAGCGCATCCTCATGAAACGTGGCAATCTGCTCTCGCCTATCGCCTCTCGCCTCTCGCCTATTGCGAATAGTCTATCCACCGCTTGGGCAGTGGCTCAAACATTCGTATTCATCACTTTCACACGTTTGTTCTTCCGTTCGGGTAGTAATCTTGACCCTGCAACTGCCAGTCAAGAAGCGTGGGAGACAGCCAAGAATATGGTGAATCAGATTGGCGGTGCATGGAATAGCAGTATCATTCCTGACTTCCTTTGGGAGTATCGAAATGTAGTGATTTTGTTTGTATTAGGAATGTTAATACATTGGTTGCCATCGCGTTGGAAACGTTGGTATCGCATACGTTTTGCCCTGCTACCGATATGGGCTATCGTTCTCATAGCCGTAGCTGTCATAGTGATCGTGTATCAATTTGTTACAGCAGATATGCAAGCATTTATATATTTCCAATTCTAACATCTAACAGCGAAGCGATCTAAATATGATAATCGGTATCACAGGAGGCATAGGAAGTGGCAAGAGCACCATCGCACGCACACTACGTGAGATGGGTTTTGCAGTGTACGACACCGATAGTGAAGCCAAACGCCTCATTGTAGAAGATGTGCAAGTACATGAGCAAATAGAGCAACTATTTGGAAAAGAGGTATATAAAGACGGTGTGTATCAAACGGCTTTGGTAGCACAGCGCGTGTTTGCAGACCGCTCACTCCTCTCCCAACTCAACGCTATCGTTCACCCCGCAGTAAAATCGGATATTACGCGCTGGGCACAAACAATCAACCAACCTACACCACCCTACACAACCCTACACCGTGCTACACCATGCTTCATCGAATGTGCCATTCTCTACCAAGCAGGTTTTGATACATTGTGTGACAAAGTGGTAATGGTCACAGCACCTGAGCAGGTGCGTATTGCACGCACCATAGCGCGTGATCACACAACAATAGAGAAAGTGCGTGCGCGCATACAGGCACAAAACACCGAGGGAGACATTCAGCGTGCTGATATTATCATTAACAACGATGGTTCTGTATCTATCTCTGCTCTGTGCAATGAGATTATAGCACAGATCCAATAATCCTTATCCTCTTTATTGCCATTTTTGGGTGTCAGAGCATTTTTTAGTCAAATAAATTTGGAAGTTTGCATTTTTTTTTGTAACTTTGCAGGCTCATTGGGTAACTTGCCCGAATAGTTAATAAAAAATGACAGACAACCAACTCATATTCAGAAGTTTTGCCAGTGGAAGTAGCGGTAACTGCTATTTCTTGGGTACCCAGAAGTGGGGTATCTTGATTGATGCTGGCATTTCTGCGCGCACGATTCAGAAGAATCTGCGTGAGATGGGGTTGGATTATGCCAATATCATGGGCGTGCTTATCACTCACGACCATGCCGACCATATCCGTGCGGTAGGTACATTGGGCGAACGTGTCCACCTGCCTATATACTCCACTCGCGCTATTCATGATGGCATTGACCGCAACTATGGTGTGCGTGAGAAACTGCGCACCTCGCAACGCTATTTCGAGAAAGGTGTAGAATGGGAACTCAACGGCATGAAGATCAACACTTTCGGCATCTCACACGACTCCACAGAGTGCGTAGGTTACGTGATTGATTATTTGGGACAACGCGTAGTGATTGCCACCGACTGCGGACAGCCTAATGCTACTATGGAGAGCTATTTGGCAACTGCCAACCACGTAGTGATAGAGGCAAACCACGATGAGCAACTGTTACTCAATGGTCCTTACCCAACCTACCTGAAAGAGCGTATCCTATCGCCTAAGGGTCACCAAAGCAATATAACCTGCGGAGGACTATTGGCCAAGAATTGGCACACTGAAATGCGCAATGTATTCCTTTGCCATTTGAGCCACGAGAACAATGACCCTAATGTGGCTATGGACACCATCAAAGATATTCTGTTGGAAGAGGGCATTATGCCTGGCGAAGATTTATTCATCACGCCACTCACACGCCTCACTCCCAGCCCTGTATATATTCTCAATGAGCAAATAATCACACAAAAATAATTTATACAATGGATAAATTAGTCATTATACCTACCTATAACGAAAAAGAAAATATAGCAGCTATCATCGCAGCAGTGATGAACCTGCCATTAGGTTTTCACGTACTGATTATTGATGACGGTTCACCAGATGGCACAGCAGCCATTGTCAAAGACCTAATGCAGACTACCTACAGCGGTCGTTTGCATATCATTGAGCGCGCTGGCAAATTGGGCTTAGGAACAGCATATATCACGGGTTTTAAGTGGGCTATCGAACATAAATACGACTACATTTTTGAGATGGATGCCGACTTCTCGCACAATCCAGATGACCTGCTGAAATTGTATGACGCTTGCGCCAACCAAGGTGCGGATGTGGCTATCGGCAGTAGATATGTGAGTGGCGTTAATGTAGTAAACTGGCCTATGGGACGTGTGTTGATGTCGTATTTCGCTAGCAAATATGTCCGCTTCGTATTGGGTGTGGATATACATGATACCACCGCTGGCTTCAAATGCTATCGTCGCGAAGTATTAGAAACCATAGAGTTAGATAAAATTCGCTTCAAAGGATATGCCTTCCAAATCGAAATGAAATATACGGCATACAAGTGTGGTTTCACCATCAAAGAAGTACCTATCATCTTCATCAATCGTGTTTTGGGAACCAGCAAAATGTCGGGCGGTATCTTCTCCGAAGCACTACTCGGTGTCATCAAACTGAAAATTGGTTCGTGGACACGCAAATATCCACAGAAGAAATAAAAGCCTACACCACCCCTCCCTAAAAGGAGGGGCTAATAAAAATGAAGATTAAGACTATTACAATCGTACTCATTGCGTTAGGAATGATTGCCTGCGCAAAGACCCAAGATAGCCAAAATGAACAACAAGCCCCAGAGCCTGTTGTTCGATATGAATGGGGACTGCCTATTGATTCGTTTCGCATTGACACATGCGAAGTAAAAAACGGTGAAACATTGGGTGGAATCATGAACAAGTTGGGTGCCACACGCCAGCAGATAACTGGTATTACCCTAATGCCCCGTTCGGAATTCGATGTACGTACTATCCGTCCCGGAAAAACATACTATGCTCTCTTTCAGAAAGATACAGCAGGCGTAGAGCAACTATGCTACTACGTATATCAACCTAGCATACGCGAAGCAGTGGTGCTTCATCTAACTGATTCTATGCATGTAGAACGTTTTGAGAAACCCATTACGCATTGCAACCGTGCTGCAGAGGTCGTGATAGAAAGCAGTCTGTGGAATGCCATGTCAGGCAATGGCTTACCCACTGAATTAGCACTCGAACTCAGTGATATCTATGCATGGACAATTGACTTCTTCGGGTTGCAGAAAGGCGATTCTATTCGCGTATATTACGATGAGCAATACGTGGATAGTGTACGTATCGGTATTGGTAAGATCTATGCGGCTGATTTCTACCACGGCAAGCGTTGGCAAGAAGCCTTTTGGTTTGAAGAAGGCAATATCCATAACTATTTTGATGCAGAAGGCAATAGTTTGCGCAAAGCCTTTTTGAAGGCTCCGCTGAACTACAAACGTATTTCTTCGGGATTCACCTACGCACGCAAACACCCTATCTATAAAGTAGTGCGCCCACACACTGGCGTGGACTATGCAGCTCCTATGGGTACTCCAGTTGTGAGTATCGGCGATGGCGTAGTAACCATGAGAGAGTACAAAGGTGGTGGTGGTCATACCGTAAAAATCAAGCACAACTCCACCTACACAACGGCCTATCTCCACCTATCGAAATACGCCAAAGGATTGACCGTGGGCAAACATGTGAAACAAGGCGAAGTGATTGGCTATGTGGGTAGTTCAGGTTCCAGTACAGGACCTCACTTGGATTTCCGCGTATGGAAAAACGGTAGTCCAATCGACCCACTCAAAATGCAATCACCACCTGCCGAACCTATACCTGCACAGTACAAAGATACGTTTGCCACGGTAGTGGAACAATATCGCCAATTGTTGAACCCATGTAAAAATAACTTATAATCACTACTGTCCACTAAAAAAAACGAGAGAACATACATATAACAAAAATTATAGGATTTATCGTTCGAGCGAAAGCGAGATAAGACGATTAAGCCAAAAATTCACAAAAATTATCTTTTGCGCTACCAAAATTGCAATTTATTGAAGTAAATTAACCAAAATTATCCTACTATCAGTAAATTGTAATATGAAGTCGGTTCGCATAATTTTTCCCAGCAACAAACAAGTATTCAATAAATTAAGAACGAAAGTTCACGCTTTCGTGTACATAAGTGATTACATAACTAAAACAAGCAATAAATCACATTATTAACAACGGAGTGTGCCGAAAATCCGACAAAGAGTAGGCAATAAAAAACGAATAATTATGAAAAAATCACTTCTAATTATCATCGCATTGCTATGTATTCCATATCTAAAAACACATGCAAAAGATGACTTTGTTGCTTATTTAGGATTGGCAGCTGAGGTTGGTCCAACGAATATGTTCTTCAGTCCCTTTAATTCCGATGCAATTACCTATCGTCCAATGTTGGGTGGAGGTTTTGGTGGTGCAGTAACATTTGAATTTGAATATAGTCGCTTTTTATTTCATTCAGGCTTCGGTGTTAATTATACATTCAATCAAAATTTCTTTCATATAGAAGATAGAGCCTTACACCCCACTTTGATTCCTTCTAATATAAATTTCAAGTATTGCAATATGACAGAACAGACAACTCATTTGTATGGTTATGTTCCTATAAAAATAGGTATGAAATTACAACGTTGGTATTTCCTCGCAGGTACAAAAATAGGATTTTTCAGTATGGGTGGAAGTTCACGAAGCAAAATAGATGTAGCAGTATATCCTCAAACAGGCTCAGGTACGGAAGAGTTACTCAAATATTCAAGCGATTATGCCTCTTTTGGTTATAATCACCTTAATGTCATATTGTCGGCAGAGGTTGGTTTAGATTTCAATAAAAAGAAATGGAACGAAAACCCACAACAAAAAATGGATGCTGCACAGCGTTATAGAGAAGCAAAACGTAAAAAATCAATAGCAGAATTGACTCATTATCGTGTTGCTTTGTTTGCTGATTATGGATTGAATAATCTTCAAAACGCAGAATTGAATTATCGACCAAAGGGCTCAAGTGTGTACCGTGACAATAGCATGCATAATTTTATGACAGGTGTTAAGGTTACAGTGGCATTTGAAACTCCAAAATCAAAACCTCAAGGTAATCCATACGTATATTTATATGTTAAAGATGAACTGACTGACAAACCTATTCCAGGAGCCTCTGTCCAAATGCAACGCAAAGGAGCAAAATCTGTATCGCAAAAAACTACTGATACCAAACGAGGGCGCATAGCACGCTCCTTAACCCCGGGAATGTATTGGGCTAAAGTGTCACACTCAAAATATTGTTCCACAGATACAATACATTTTGTACATAACGATGATTATGATACCTTGCGTATATCGCTTTATCCTCGTCATACGTTCCGCATACCTGTAATAGATGCTAACACATCCAAGCCTGTTGTGGCTAATGGTCAGTTTGTGCCTGACAATCAGAAGCCTTCTATTTCTGCGACAGCTGATCAATCAGGAATAATATCTGTAGAACTGGATGACCGCATTGGTTATGTAGTGAAAACACAAGCTAATGGCTATTACGATTACTGCGATACGATAGCTATTATGTCTAATGATATGGTTATTAAAATGATTCCATTGCCAATAGTAAAACGAACATTTATACTCCAAAATATGCATTTCGCTACTGCACAAACTGAAATTCTTCCTACCTCTAAAAATGCAATTGATCTGTTATATAAGCTTTTAACAGAGAACCCCACTTTGCATATACGTATAGTAGGACATACCGATGATGTCGGTTCGACAGAAGACAATCGAATGTTGTCAGAAGGCAGAGCAAACAATATCCGTCAAGCAATGATTCAACGCGGCATTTCACCCGCGCGTATGGAAGTATTAGGCAAAGGCGAAAGTGAACCTATTGTGGCTAATGACTCAGAAGAAAATAGACAAAAGAATCGCCGCGTAGAAATAGAAATCCTTTCTGGAGCTGAAAATATTAATATTGAACAACTTGCACAATAATTATTTTCGAACCATAAGTAATAATACAACCTAATCAACCATAAAAACCACTCCCTACACAATGCGTGAGAGAGTGGTTTTTATGAGTTATGATTTTTTTGCAATATATACTATTCTACAGAATCACAACAAGTTGCTACTTTTTGCCAAAGAATTGCATCGCTCTCTAATGTCCATGAACGGAGGACGGAAGAGGGGACAAAACCCAACTTCTCGTAAATAGCAGAACAAGCAGGATTGTTCGTAGCAATAATGGCATAAACCATTCTAAGCTTCAAAAAACCAAAAACATAATCCAACAATAGTCGCACTGCTTGCTGTCCTACCCCCTTGCCCCTAACATGAGGCGCAATATACATACCTATCGCCGCCTTACGATTACGAGCATCAAAATCAAAGAGATCAATACAACCTAAAACATAAGGCGGTAGGGCGGTGAGGTAATCAGGCGAGGAGGTATCCTCACGACCTTCGATAATTAAGCGCAATTGTCCATCACGATAAATGTCACCCGTGCTGCTCTCAATATACTGGCGTAAATCATGGCGCGACAATGGATTATGCGTATCAGAGTCCGACCACATAGTAGCATCATTCTCCCATTCGTAGAGAAATGGGATGTCTGAAGGTTCTATCTTGCGAAGCTTTAAATTCACTTTGTTCTTTTCTCAGGTTAATAGATAATGCATCTTAGCCGAACATTCCAAATAAACCCTTCTTGCGTTTGGGTTCTTCCACGATATTTCCTGCTGGAGCAGGACGGTGTTGGTTACCACTCATTACCATCTGATAAATCACTCCCCAATCAGGTATTCCACCTAAATTACGGTCGTCAATAAACAACTCTGCTTCCAACTTACGAGCACGCACAATATCTGCATTCTCCTCTGGGAAATTGCTGTTTACCGAATAGAACTCCAAGCCCTTAGAGGCACAGTAGTCTATTGCCTCTTGTAGCAGCTCACCCTCGCGACATGTCCAAAGAATGAGCTGATGATGCCCCTCTTGCTGCAACTTTTTGAGTGTCTCAATAGCAAATGGAATTGGTTTACCAATGTTTGGGTATTCGTGTGTGACGATTGTTCCGTCAAAATCTACTGCAATAGTCATATCGTGTTCGGCAATCTCGCGCATTGACTGACGCCCTCCTTGCCGTGAGAGGGATTAAATGTTATAAAATTAGTATTGTTCTTGATTGGGATCTTTAGGTTGGAGTTCGAGTTCCATTTTGCGCTCGGAAGGTTTGGTGAAGTACCAACCTATGGCAGAAACGGCCGCTACCCAGAGCATGGATTGGTATGCACCCATGAGATAGAAAGCAGCGATTGCAAACACCATCGTATTGCTAACCAATAGGATACGCAGCGAAGCTGCCTTCTTGTAGCCTTGCAACTTTTCCTCGTCATTGTCCAATATACTGAGTTTGGTACATTGCTTCTTGCACAGATACAATCCCAACGGTATGGTTACCAAGGCATCCAAAATAACGATATACTGGATTGCCTGCCCAAGTGAAGAAAGCGAATCTATTGGTTGTACATAATCTTTCATGATAAGAAAATACGCCAACGTACCTGCTAACAGCGTGAGCGCCATGATACCATAATAATACACATTGAGTGTTCGGATAATTTTCTGTTCCATATTATTGAATATTTAAATAAGTTCTACTGATTGAAAGATTAAACTTTGAAATCTACTCGATTGACTATTGATCGTCCGAGCGTAATCTCATCGGTATATTCGAGTTCATTGCCAATAGCCACACCACGCGCAATTTGGCTGATTTTCAGCTCTGCACGATTAGCCGTTGATACTTGGCTATTGATTGCATTTTGTAATCGACGATAGATATAGAAATTGGTGGTATCTCCTTCCATAGTGGTTGGCAAGGCTAAAATCACCTCTTTTATCTCCTCAGGTTCGATACGAGCTACTAGCGAATCTATCTCCAAATCGGAAGGCCCTACACCATCCATTGGTGAAATCACTCCTCCCAACACATGATACAAACCATGATACTGCCCAGTATTCTCAATCGACATTACGTCCTGCACGTTCTCTACGACACAAACCGTATGCTTATCGCGCTTATGTGACTGACAGATCGGACATATCTCATGATCAGAAATCGTATGGCAAATACGGCAATAGTGAGCATCGGATTTGAGCGTTTTGAGCGCATCTGTAAAGATATCCACATCTTTCTCCGACTGACGCAACAAATGCAATACCAAGCGCAGAGCTGTTTTACGCCCTATACCGGGTAGCGATGCAAACTGATCTACGGCATTGCTGAGTAATATGGATGGATAGGTGTTCAAGTGATGAGTGATGAACTATAAGTGATGTACTATGAGTGATGAGTCTTATTTTTTCTTGGCCCAGCGGGCTGGGATCATACGATATGGATAATTCTCGCGCATATTCTCCGCATTAGGACAGTCTATTCGGTGAATACGGATACCTTTGAATATACTGATAAAACCAAAGATAGGGTCTCCTGGTTGCGGATTACAACAAGTGGCCAGGTTATATTCCACACGCTTGACATTGATATCTACTTCCAACGCTAAGGCCTCTTGCTGCTGTGGTGTAAGCGGTTCGTAAGCGGTACGTGTACTCTCGTAATGGGATTCATCCATGGTTAGAAAGACTTCCTTGATACGCAGCAAGTCTTCCTTTCCCAAGGCTATGGATTGATACAAGTCGTTCGTTACCTTATAGCCTAACTTGAGTGCTAAACGCGATATATCACCCTCTGTATAGTCGATCTTCCAATTCTTGAAACGTCGTTCGAGCATCTCACGTCCCTCAGCAGCATTGCGATACTCCACCTCTTTGAGGGCTTGGCGAATCTTATTCTTAGCACGATGCGACACCACCACGTTCAGCCAATCGGCAGAAGGTTTTTGATTGGGCGAGGTCATAATCTCTACTTGGTCACCGTTCTGCAACTTTTGTCGAATACTCACATTCTGATTGCGGATACGTCCTCCCATACAACGACATCCCACATCGCTGTGAATAGAGAATGCAAAATCAAGCACCGTAGCACCAGCTGGCAGACGTTTCAGGTCACCCGTAGGAGTAAACACATATACGCTTTGGTTATCGGTATTCAGGCGATTACCATCTACTCCCTTGTATGCCCAGTGGGCTGCCACCCCCTTTTCTGCCACCTCGTCCATTCGGCGAGTACGTATCTGTATCTCTACCCATTTTTCCTCTGGACCAAGCACAGTCGTGTGCAGACTCTCGTAACCATTCTCCTTGGGCACACTCAGCCAATCGCGCAAGCGTTTGGGATTGGGTTTATACATATCCGTAATGACCGAATACACCTGCCAGCAATCGGATTTCTCTCGCTCTAATGGCGAATCCAAAATGATACGAATGGCAAAAAGGTCATAGATGCGATCCACATCACAACGTTGTGCCTGCATCTTATTGTAGATACTATGAATGGATTTCGGACGTCCTTTGATGGTAAACGCAAAACCAGCTGCCTTGAGTTTAGCTTCCAGCGGAGTAATAAAGGCTGCTATATATGCATCGCGTTGCGCTTTCTTCTCATTGAGTGCATGCGCAATATATTTATAGGTCTTATAATCAAGAAACTTCAACGATAAGTCTTCCATCTCCGTTTTGATGGCATATAGACCCAAGCGATGCGCTAGAGGAGCATGCAACTCCTTCGTCTCTCGCGCCACGTGGCGACGACGATCGGAATCACCCTCCTTATCCATGACACGAAGTTGCTCCAATCGCTCAGTCAATATATCGTACAAAACTTGATTGCTATTTTCGTTAGACATAACTCCCATGTTACAATTTCGGGTGCAAAGATACAAAAAATATTGCACATACGCAAGAAAAAAGCGGAAAGACAAAAAAATATTTGCATATATCAAAAAGAATTAGTAACTTTGCAGCGGATTTGCAAAATAAAATCTATTAACCTGTAAATTTAAACAAAACTAATATGAACGCTACAAAAATTATCATCCGCACCTTGCTTGTCATTGGTGTTATTTTCATGGCATTTATTTGCGTGAAGAGTGTTGTAACTCCTATTCAATTTGAAGAGGAACGCGCAGTGCGCGAGACCCAAGTTATCGCTAACCTCATCAGTCTCCGTACTGCAGAGGCTCAGTTCCGTTTGGACAAAGGTTACTTTACCGCTGACCTTGATTCGTTGATTGACTACCTGAAGACTGCTCCTAAGAAGGAAGTGCTGAAAGAGGGTTCGTTGAGCGAGAAACAATTGGAAGACGGTATGACCGAGACTAAAGCAGCTAAGATTCTTGAGCGTGCTCGTATCAAGGCACAGCGCAAAATGAATTTCCAAGGTACAGACAGTCTTATCCAACTCTATAACTACGTATGGGCTAATGACCGTGAAGTGAAATCTGCAGGTTTGGAAGGTTTCCGTCGTGACACTATCCTCACCAATATGATTCAATCACTCTACAAAGGTCAATACACCGAGGAGAACATTGACGAGATTATTTACATCCCTTATACCAACAATGTGAAGTTTGAGGTAGAGACCAACAACGAGTATACCACCTCTCAAGGAATCAAGGTTCCTATCTTCGAGATTCGTGCTCACTACAACACTTATCTCCATGACCTCAACAACCAAGAGCGCGTGAACCTCATCGACAAAGAAGAGAAACTTGAGCACTATCCTGGTTTGAAGGTAGGTTCTGTAGAAGCACCTAACAACAACGCAGGTAACTGGGAGTAATACTATAAATGAGAATTATTTCTGGAACATTTAGGGGGCGTCGATTGATGCCCCCTAAAAATATAACAGCACGTCCTACTACGGATTTTGCAAAGGAGAGTTTATTCAATCTCCTTCAGAATCGTATGGACTTCGAGGGTGTGGACATGTTGGATCTATTTGCTGGTACAGGCGGAATAGGTCTGGAGTTCGTTTCGCGTGGAGCGAGAGAGGTGACAGCAGTCGAGATGGCGCACACGCAACAGAACTTCATCATCTCATGCTGCAAACAGTTAGGCATTAGGAATCTACACCTTATCCGCAGTGATGTGTTCAAGTTCGTGAAAGCCTGCCACGTGCAATACGACTTCATCTATGCCGATCCACCATACGATTTAGACCTATTACCTACTGTACCCGACCTAGTCTTTGAACAAGGGATACTTAAAGAGGGCGGATATTTCGTGTTAGAACATTCCAAAGCACACGATTTCTCAGCGCATCCACACTTCGTGGAGCAAAGGAGTTACGGAAGTGTGCATTTTAGTTTCTTCCAATAAAAAAGAGGTCGCGAGACCTCTTTTTTATTGGATTTGGATTCTGGCAGCTGGGAGCCGACATCCGGCGTCCGGGGGCCATTCTTACTGGATGTTTCGAAGTTTCTTCTCCCAGTTCCATGCGCTGAGCAGCACATCTTCCACAGGAGTATCTGCTTTCCAGCCTAAGACATTATTGGCTTTATCTGGTTTTGCCCAAACCTGCTCTATATCGCCTTCACGACGTCCAACAATCTCGTAGGGTACGTTCACGCCAGTTACTTGCATAAAGGTATTCACAATCTCTAGGACACTCAATCCGCGTCCAGTTCCGAGATTGAACACCTCCACTTGCTCCGTGGCTTCGCCACTGAGCATGCGCTCTACTGCTTTCACATGGGCTTTTGCAAGGTCCACTACATAGATATAGTCGCGGATACATGATCCATCAGGGGTGTTATAGTCGTTGCCATACACCTTGAGTTGCTGGCGCAAACCTGCAGCTGTTTGTGTAACAAAAGGCAAGAGATTATTAGGCACGCCATTAGGCAGCTCACCTATCATAGCCGATGGGTGCGCACCGATAGGATTGAAATAGCGCAAAATAGTAGCGTGCAAAGCGGTATTCGCATGAGCCTCATCACGAATAATCTCTTCGTTGATTTGCTTGGTATTGCCGTATGGAGAGAGAGCTACTTGTATTGGAGCTGTTTCATCCACTGGCAAATGTTCAGCAGAAGGCTGACCATAAACCGTACACGAGCTGGAAAATACAATATGTTGAACGCCATGCGCTTTCATTTGTTCCAGCAGAGTAACAAGCGACATGAGGTTGTTGCGATAGTACATCAATGGTTGCTCCACCGATTCGCCTACAGCCTTGCTCGCTGCAAAATGAATCACAGCCTTGATATCCGCATAACGATTCATCACATCGCACATAGCCGATGCATCATTGCAATCCACTTGCTCAAAATCGGGTTGCTTACCTACGATGGCAGCAATACCCTCCAACATTTCTTTATTGGAATTGCTCAAGTTATCTACAATAACCACATCGTAGCCCTGTTGCATCAGTTCAACAACTGTGTGTGAACCGATATAGCCTGTACCGCCTGTTACTAATATTCGCGCCATTCGCCTTTTAAATTAATTCAATATTCTTAATTAGAACAATGGGCTTGGATATACGCCTGCATCTACCAATGCTTGAATCTTATCCACTACCATTTGGCGGTCATCAGCGTATGTTACGCCAAACCACTTAGCAGGAGTATCAAGCACTTCGCAAGTAGCGTTGCCTGCGTTGATCATATCGTTGACCAAAGTAGGGATATAGAACTCTGCCTTGAGCTCTTGTGCGTTCTTGGTCAAGAATGCCTTGAATGCCTCTTCTGCGTATGCAAAGTACTCAGGAGTGAAGCCCCACATGTTCATACTTACTGGGGTATCGAATGGGATCTCTACGTCCTCGCCATTATCGCCCTTGTAGCAAACGTGACCGTCTTTATTCTCGATAGAGGTGCGCTCTACTACGTCGGTCAAGAAACCATTAGCATCTGTTGAACATACACCGCGGCTTACGCTTCCGTGCTCGCTCAATGTGTTGCCTACGCGGTAACCTGCCATGCAGTATTTGCCTTGTTGTCCTTCTACGGAGCACAAGAACTTAGCCATAACCTCAAATGACTCTTTGCCATAGAAGTCATCGGCATTGATTACCATAAATGGCTCATTGATAATATCTTTAGCCATCAACACAGCGTGGTTAGTACCCCATGGTTTGGTACGCTCTGGGTTACGAGTAAAGCCCTCTGGCAAGTTGTCAATACCTTGGAAGCAAACTTCGCATTGTACGTGGTCAGCATACTTGCTGAGTACAACATTGCGGAAATCCTCCTCAAAATCCTTGCGGATTACGAATACTACTTTGCCGAAACCAGCACGCATAGCATCAAATACGCTATAATCCATGATAGTTTCGCCATTTGGTCCAAGACCATCTAACTGTTTCAGACCACCGTAACGGCTACCCATACCAGCAGCCAAAATAAATAATGTAGGTTTCATTGTTTTATAAATTATAAGGTTATTTTTAATCATTGTTTATTACTTCCACTCGACCGTTGCGCTTTCTATGTTTGAGCCACAAACCATAGATCTCAGAGCAGTTGCTAGCCGTGATAAACGCTTTGATATTATTATCACGGATATATGCCATGAGCGAAGCAAACTCTTCTTGCGTGAGCAGTGATTGAATTTCTTTGGACTCCTCGCCAGTGTATCCACCCTCTACGGTATAGAGCGAGCAACCACGTACCAAGTCTTCGACTATATATTTGCGTATGCGAGCATGATCGCGTGAGATGATGCAGACACGTTTGCGGCGATCCAACGAAGCAGTAAAATAGTTGATTACAATACCATTGAGCCATGTACCAATCAAGCCAATTACAACCAATCGGAAGTCATTGATCAAGAATGCAGTGCAGCAAATCAATGCGCCACCAATGGATACCGACATACCGATATCGAAGTGCAGGAACTTATTGATAATCTTTGCCAAGATGTCCAATCCACCAGTAGAAGCATTCACACGGAACTCGATTGCTTGACTAGCAGAAAGCAGCAATACGAAGCAGAGCAAGTCAAACCACAAGTCACCCATGCCCAATCCACCGGACATCACCGAATCCTTCACTTGCATCAGCACTTCGCCCGCACGACTGAGCAAATAGGGATTGCCGTTTGCATCCAGCGGAGTCAAACCAGCTTGCAGTTGCGCTAGGACGTCAGGATTCTCAATTACTTTGTGGGTGAAGTTGGTGTAAGGACAAATACGGTCCCACACCTGTGTGAGAGGACCCAAGATCATTGCGGTATATACCGTTTTAGCACCAAACTCATTACCAATCAGCAAGAAAGCCAAGATCAGCAAGAAAGCATTGATACCCATCACCAAATAGGAGAATGTATCTGGTGTACCTCCTATAAGGGTATTGATGACGATGCTAAGACCTGAGATGGTACCAATAATCAATTTACTTGGCATCAAGAAGTAGTACACAGCAGCAGCACCAATCATAATGCCGACGGTCATTACCACCAGTTCTTTCCAAAATTTCTTTGTTCCCAACGCCTGCCAAAAGTCCAATGCAAGACCTTGCCAGTATTGCGCGGAGAAATATTGTTTTAGATGTGCATTCATAGTCTTTAATTATGAATTAAGAATTTTAATTACACTAGATTAGCCATTTTGATAGCAGTGACAGCTCCTTCTACGCCTTTGTTGCCTAGGCGACCGCCTGCGCGATCTAGTGCTTGTTGTTTGTCAAGCGTGGTCAGCACGGAGAAGATGACAGGACAAGAATTAGGTTGATAGTATCCTCCTGCTCCGCCACCTTGTGCATTCAACAAAGTGATACCTTGTGTTACTGACTGGCACACATAGTCAAAGTGAGGAGTGTCACCTTGAATCACACAGCCGATCACAATAACAGCATCTGCTTGTTTGAGCATACCAAATTTCTTCTTTCCGCTCACATAGAGGGCAGCACCGTATGTCAGTTCCACGGTACCAGGCACGTGCATTACGTCGATATTATTCTCTTGTACGCCGTGCTTGATGAGGGTATCAATAGCGCCTTGTGCCAATTTGTGGGTAATTTCGCTATTCCAGTCAGCCACTACAATAGCATAGCGCTGACGTGAAAGCACGTCAGCGCTAGGCAATTCGTTCGCGTTATATTGCGACAAATCAGTTGTCATTCTATTTACAATTTGACAATTTACTATTTACAATTGCTTATTGTAATTATTTTACGAGAGCGATGTACTTCTCAATGTCTTGTGCCTCTACAGAAGCAGGGTAATCGTTCTTGATGGTCTCAAACGCTTTCTTTGCAGCAGCATTGTTACCGAGTTCCATTTGCACGAAGCCCAATTTCTTGAGACTCATAGGAGCAATAAGCTCGTTGCCTGATTTAGCCGCAGCAGTAAATGCTTTAGCAGCCTTAGCATAATCCTCGAGTTGAACGTAAGCATCGCCCAAGAGTTGCAAAGTAGCAGGCTCTACGTTCAAGTCTTTCGCGCTGAACTTAGCCAAGTACTCCGCAGCAGCGGTATAGTCACCCAATTGGTAGTAGCAAACGCCTGCATAGAGAGCAGCCAATTTGCCTGCTTGTGCACATTTGTACTCGTTAGCGATAGCCTCAAAACCGATGCACTCAGCATCATCGCCATTGAGTGCCAACTCATAGTTGCCTTGTGTGAAATAAACGACTGCTTTTGCATTTTCGTTGCTTGCCGCAGCAGCTTTTGGTTTGAGTACATAGTTATTGATAGCGATTACGCCCAAAACTACTACCACGATAGCGGTGATAGCCCATGTCAATTTGTTTTGATTTGCCTCAATCCACGCGCTAGTGGTGTTTAGAGCCTCTTGTACGTTCTCCAAGTTTTGCTCTTCTTTCTTAAAATCTTTCTTTGCCATATTGTTTGTTATTTATTATTTCGATTTTATAAGATTATTTTTGTCCTATTCCCATTCAGCCTGCAAAGGTACAACAAAAAATGCATATATGCAAGAAAATTGCGTGAAAATTCATTTTCATACGAATTTTTCTTGCACTGTCTTGCACACGTTTCAACTAATTTGCCAAAGTTCCTTGCCTTTACCCTGCCGATTACGGGTTCATAACGGGTTCTTATCTCACCTTTCGGTTCGAACGATTATTTCTTGACGGGTTAATAAGGGCACATCCATAACTCATCGCTGTCTTATCTGTAACAAATTCTGACACTAAACTGTAGGCAAAGCCGTCCACTAAACACCAAATATACTATGCGCGCAAACTGCGATTTCTGCGAAAAGTGCGCAAAGTTATCCTAAAAAAGTTCCGCCATTCCGCCACAAACGTCAGTTCCGCCACATGTCGTTTTCTTAACCAAGGGTTAACTAAAGGTAAACAAATCCTTGCTCAAAGGTAGCGCAAGGGTAGCGGAGTAATTAAAAGCGGGAAGTGATGTATCAATCGCTTCCCGTTTGTGGTGTTTTTAAGAAAAAGTTTTCGCGTGCCGAAAGTTGTGCCGAAGAAATCACACGCCTTTTTTATACCCTTAGCATACCTTAATGGTATGGGATCTGTTGCCATCTATTTTGTAAGCATAAAATACTCACTCCGCAGTTTGTGAAGTGAGTATTTCTCAATATCGCTTACGCTATTCGTCTCGCGAAATTTATAAATCCCTTACTAGACGAACACACCGACCATATTCACTCGCATAATTAACATCAGTTATTTCATCCGAGTAAATAGAAATATAATATGCACGTCCTACATTATCTGATGGGTTCACGGTTGCCGTGTAATAATCACCATACAATCCTTCATCTCCCATTTCGGTACCTCTACGACACCCCGCAGCAGGAAGAAATATTGCTCCTGCCTGTTTCATCATTTCCCATTGAGTAACATTGAACGTTTGATACTTTGTATATGCAATAATTGAGTATTCATTACTAAAACCTGATTTAAAAGAAATATCTGTGGGACATTCCCATGTATCTGGTAACAGAATAACTCCATTCGTTCCATTTACACAAGCTGCTCCTTTCAAAATTTCAGCATTGGCTCGTTTCTCGATAATATATCGCCATTCTTCTCTACTTAATGTTCTCCAAGTGTTTACAGGATCCATACCTATTTGGTTGTTTCCCCAATCTACAAATACACCACAATAATCTTCTGGCTTTTTTGAAGTGCTAATACCCCATTGCGCACTAGGATTTGCATCCGAACTCCAACCAAACATATCAATTTTATCGGCTAATTTTTTCTCTCCATTTACTTGTATAATGTTATCTTTGCCTATAATATCATAATCATTCTCAGCAAATGACCATGTATCCGTTGATTGTGTATATTGTAAATTACCTGAAGCAAAAGCGACTTTCTTTGTTTCGGAAATGGAAAACTCACCAACACCACTTGTTGTAGTTGGTTTTGATGCATTTTCCGCAACCACCTTTGATGAAACTAATCGCACATAACCTAATACATTACAATAATCATTCAGGGTACCATCATAACACACATCAAATGTATAATAATCATTATGATTGATATAATAGGAAGATGCAGTACGATACACCCCCCAAGTCCCATTTCCAGAAGGCAGAAATACAGCACCAGCAGATTCTAATTGCTCCCATTCTACAGCAGAGAAAGACTGATGTATTCCATAGTGTTCATCTTCACAATTACCAAATCCAGGCTTGAAAGTAATGCCATCAGGAAGAACAAAATCATCTGGTAATAGAATAAGACCATTAGCACCTGCTACTTGAGCCGTCCCCCGTAATAAGTCTGCATTTTTACGGAACCAAATTACATAATCCCATTTATTGTCTGACATCGTATACCAAGTGTTTGCCTCATCTCCACTTATTATATTATTTCCCCAATCAACAAATGTTTTTCCATAATAATCACTTGGATTAGTTGATAAACCTATTCCCCATTTTGTAGATTCATTAGCCTCGGAACTTTCAGCAAATCTATCAATTTTATCAACGAGTTGCTTTACTCCATCAACTTCAACGGTATTACCTCCGACAACATAGTCATATTGATTTTCCGCAAATGCCCATGTATTAGTAGAACGTGTGTATTGCAAATTTCCTTTCGAAAATACAACTTGTTTGTCTTCTGCGATAGAGAATAGGCCAGGTAAAGCATTGGGCGAGGTTGGTTTACCAACTTCAACCTCTGGCATATCAGTTGATCCACCTTCAGATGCTGGTGGTAATGTAATAGAGGTGGTAACGCTTAATGTTTTAACAAGATTACCATTAGCATCGTAAATTTCTAATTTGAATCCATTTTCCCATGTCGTTGCAGGCAGTACAAAATAAAATATCTTTGCTATATTTGTTAAAGAAACTCCCGAGCATGACAAAACGTACGATTTGTTCTTTTTAAGATTTGTTAAA
>JAZUCY010000035.1:0-13374 GCA_045639365.1 Paludibacteraceae bacterium | reverse complement strand
CAAAACAGTCTTAGCGATGGTTGCAGATACTGCATCGTAGTGTGAGAACTCCATGCTGCTGGTTGCACGACCAGAAGTGATGGTACGCAATGCGGTTACATAACCGAACATCTCGCTCAATGGTACCTTAGCCTTGATCACGCGTGCACCTGTACGAGCGGTATCCATACCCTCTACTTGACCACGACGTTTATTCAAGTCACCGATAACATCACCCATGCTCTCCTCTGGGGTTACAACTTCTACCTTCATGGTTGGCTCCATCAATACTGGCTTGGCCTTAGCGCAAGCGCTCTTGAATGCCATTTGAGCACAAATATCGAATGAAAGTTGGTCAGAGTCAACTGGGTGGAAGCTACCGTCCATCAAAGTAACTTTGAGTTTATCTACTGGATAGCCAGCCAATACACCAGTCTTCATAGCAGCGGTGAAACCTTTCTCTACTGCTGGGATGTACTCTTTTGGTACGTTACCGCCCTTAACCACATCCACGAATTGCAAGCCACCTTCGAAGCTCTCGTCTGCTGGCTCAACGCGAACAATAATGTCAGCGAATTTACCACGACCACCAGATTGCTTCTTGTAGGTCTCGCGCAACTCTACTGGAGCAGAGATTGCCTCGCGGTATGCTACTTGAGGACGACCTTGGTTACACTCTACCTTGAACTCGCGTTTCAAACGGTCGATAATGATCTCGAGGTGAAGCTCACCCATACCAGAGATCACAGTTTGACCTGTTTGCTCGTCAGTCTTAACGGTAAATGTTGGATCCTCCTCAGCCAACTTGCTCAAACCAACGCCGAGTTTGTCAAGGTCAGCTTGGCTCTTTGGCTCAACAGAGATACCAATCACTGGTGCTGGGAACTCGATAGACTCCAATACGATTGGTTTGTCCTCAGAGCACAATGTATCACCAGTACGAATATCCTTGAAACCTACACCGGCACCGATATCACCAGCTGCGATAAAATCTACAGGGTTTTGACGGTTAGAGTGCATTTGGAAGATACGAGAGATACGCTCGCGTTTGCCAGAACGTGGGTTGTAAACGTATGAACCTGCCTCCAATTTACCACTATACACACGGAAGAAGCACAAGCGACCTACGTATGGGTCAGTAGCAATCTTGAACGCCAATGCACACAATGGCTCGCTCTCATCAGGGGTGCGGGTCAACGCATCACCAGTTGCAGGGTCTGTACCATCGATTACTGGAGTATCCATTGGACTTGGCAAGTATGCGCAAACTGCATTCAACATAGTTTGCACACCTTTGTTCTTGAATGAAGAACCACAAACCATTGGGAAGATTTGCATGCTCAAGCAACCTTTGCGGATTGCAGCACGAATCTCATCCTCGGTGATGGTAGATGGATCATCAAAGTATTTCTCCATCAACGCATCGTCGAACTCAGAGATAGTCTCGAGCATTTTGTCGCGCCACTCCTCTGCCTCAGCTACGAGGTTTGCAGGAATATCCTCTACAGAGTAGTCAGCACCCATAGTCTCATCATTCCAAATGTTGGCCTTCATAGTTACAAGGTCAACTACGCCTTTGAAAGTCTCCTCAGCGCCGATTGGAATTTGGATTGGGCATGGGTTTGCACCAAGAACCTCCTTGATTTGGGTAACTACATCAAAGAAGTTAGCACCAGAGCGGTCCATTTTGTTTACGTAGCACAAACGTGGCACGTTGTATTTATCAGCTTGACGCCATACAGTCTCAGACTGTGGTTGTACACCACCTACTGCACAGAATGCAGCCACAGCACCGTCCAAGATACGCAATGAACGCTCTACCTCTACGGTGAAGTCCACGTGGCCCGGAGTGTCAATCAAGTTGATTTTGTACTTATCGCCTTTATATTGCCAATAAGTAGTTGTAGCTGCAGAAGTGATAGTGATACCACGCTCTTGCTCTTGCTCCATCCAGTCCATGGTAGCTGCACCATCGTGCACCTCTCCAATCTTGTGTGTCAGACCGGTGTAGAACAAAATACGCTCAGAGGTAGTGGTCTTACCGGCATCGATGTGAGCCATGATACCGATATTTCTGTTTAATTTCAAATCGTGTTTAGCCATTTTCGTTTCTCTTATCTAATACCGTATAATATATTGCGCGCGCAGGCACATATTAGAAACGGAAGTGTGCAAATGCACGGTTAGCCTCTGCCATGCGGTGCATATCCTCTTTACGCTTGAAGGCACCACCTTGGTTATTAAACGCATCCATGATCTCAGCTGCGAGCTTCTCAGCCATTGAGTGGCCACCACGCTTGCGAGCGAAGAGAATCATATTCTTCATTGAAATAGACTCCTTGCGGTCAGCACGAATCTCTGTTGGCACTTGGAATGTTGCACCACCGATACGCTTAGACTTAACCTCTACCAAAGGAGTAATGTTGCTAAGAGCTTGTTTCCAGATCTCGAGAGCTGTTTGCTCACTTTTCATTTTGTTGGTAACAATCTCCAAAGCGGTGTAGAATACGCCGTATGCAGTATTCTTCTTACCGTCGAGCATAAGGTGGTTCACAAATTTTGCCACCATCACCTCACCAAATACTGGATCTGGAAGGATAACTCGTTTTTTTGGTTTTGCTTTTCTCATTGTTGTTTGTTTTGTTTTTTGTTGATTGTCTTAACTTCAGCAGGTTTCTTCAGATTCGAGCCCTATTTTTGGCTGCCAGCCGCCGGACGCCGGTCTATTATCTTACTCCACCCTACTTACTCAACCGATCAACCCATTAATAATCTGTCCCATCGTATGGAACTTTTAGTTAGTTTTTTTTCGTCAGAACTTGCCTATAGCCTATAACCTATAGCCTATAGCCTTACTTCTTAGCTTTAGGACGCTTAGCGCCATATTTGCTTCGACGTTGCAAGCGGTTAGCTACACCAGCAGTATCCAATGTACCACGAACGATGTGGTAACGTACACCTGGAAGGTCTTTTACACGACCACCGCGCACCATTACGATGCTGTGCTCTTGCAAGTTGTGACCCTCACCTGGAATGTAAGCGTTCACCTCCTTTTGGTTTGTCAAGCGAACACGTGCTACTTTACGCATAGCAGAGTTTGGCTTCTTAGGAGTTGTTGTGTAAACGCGTACACAAACGCCACGACGTTGTGGGCAGCTATCCAATGCTGGAGACTTGCTCTTGTCGATAAGTTCTGCTCTTCCTTTTTTAACTAATTGTTGAATTGTAGGCATTTTAACTTTTAATTTTGGTTAATAATTTATGTTAATTTAAACTTGTTAGTTTTCTTTCGTCTTATACTTCAACCCTCCTCACTTCCCTATCAATTTCTCCCCTTTCCTTCCCCTTGCCGCTCGCGATGTTGGCGAGCGGAATTGTTGTTTATGTTGCCTTCACATAACACACCCGCGTACACGCGCCGCGAAAAAGCATGCAAAGGTACTACTTTTTCCTGACATGGGCAAGTTTTTCTGCCTAAAAGTTACACTTTTCATGTATTTTTCGCCCTAAAAATTAAATTTGTCAAACCGACTTTGCAAAACCAACCCTATTTTCCGCTCTAACTTACCGAGCACTCAAATAGTTACAAGACTTTTCAACAACCCAATTTCCATTTTTACAACTCCCCCGAAATAATAGGTTATTAGTAGGTTATTCCGCAATTTAAGCAAACAGGAATGACTACGAAAAGCACGTAATAAGATACAAGATTGCATACTAAAACGCATAAAAAAAGCGCCTATTTCAAGGCGCTCAAAATCACTTCTGCCATCTTTCGTTGACCCAGTTCATTGGGGTGTATTCCGTCATCGCACAACAGACTGCGATAGTTGCGATCCTTCACAAAAGCAGTCGTCACATCAATCCATTGTACACCAGTTCGTTGCGCGACACGCATCGTCGCCAGATTATACAGTTCATGACCCGACATAATCGTATTGGTCGAACCTCCCAACCAACGCATCACATTCGCTCGAAGACCTTCTTCCCACTTCTGAGAAAAGAAGGCAAAATACCGCTCGGCATCCATGGGCGGCAAGGATAGCACAAGCGGTATCGCCCCCATCGCTTTTATCTTATTGATCACACGCTCATACACCTGTTCAAAAACCTCCAAACGCGTGCGCGGAAAGTGTTCCTTCTCAGGCGACTCGGCAATCTCCTGCCAATTGTAATCACTATCGTTGCCTCCATACTCCAGCAACACATATTGCGCCTCAGAACACTTATCCAAATACCTATTTAATATACGCTCGCCTGCTTCAATCGTGCAGCCCATCTTACCCAAGTTAAGGCACTCACCACCTAACTTCTCGGCACAGCACTCCACGATACTCTTATCCGCTAAAGAATAATGGCAACGCTCTCCCTGAGAACGAAGCAATACACCCTTCATAATCGAATCACCTAAAGCTACAAGTTTCATATTCTTATCCTTTCATTTAATCCATTTATATATATTTCACTCACTCCAGTACAGAGGGGATTTCTGAAATCCGCTGCAAAATTACTGCCTTTTTGGCACACAGACAAACTTTTGTGATAGTATGGCACAGTTTTTGCTGAAAACATAAATATAGTGACAAAAACGGCATATTTGTGACAAAATACAGCGCTCTGCCATTTCGTCACACCAAATAAAATGACTAAATTATGAACAATTTACCCGCTATTTTCCGCAAACTGAGCAACCAATTGCTCTACATATTGGGCATACCAGCGTTCTTCCTGTGCTTCGTACAAATCTACAAGCCCACCCATGCGGCAAAGTTGCTTGAAATGGGGCAGGATATGCTCAGTTTCAACACCACCATTATCATGTGTATTCTGCTCGGCGTAATGCTCATCTCACGCGCGCTCATGATGGTGCTATCGCACCATCAACTGCGTCTCAACTGGGTACGCTATGTATATTGGGAAGTGGCAGAGGTCATTGCCATGAGTATGTTTATGGCACTCTACTTGACACTCATGTACAAGGGCATATTCCCCTACTTCCACATAGTGGGACAATCGCTATACGCGTTGCTCATCATCTGCATCTATCCCTACGTTATCTTCAACTTATCCATTGCTTTTATGGCACAAAAAGAAGAGCAAGCCACCTACGATGACTCGCTCATGCGTTTTGTGGATAATACCCAACGTGTGAAACTGATGATTGCTTCTTCCGCCGTACTCTATATCAAAGCCGAGGAGAACTACGTACATATCCGTTACATGGAGGGCGATCGTTTGAAGGAGTACGCGCTACGCGCTTCTATGAAGTCGTTGGAAGAACTTATGCACAAGCATGGACTCATACGTTGCCAGCGCAGTTATTATATTAATCCTCAGCATATCAAGGTGCTGCGCCGCGATAAAGAAGGAATGATTACTGCCGAGCTTAATTCGCCACAAGCTCAACCTATTCCTGTATCTCCTCGCTACTACGACGAACTCGCTAAATGGTTATAATAACGCGCTAATCGGTTATGATAACAACAACGCGCATTGAACGACCAATGCGCGTTGTTGTATTATCCCCTATCCGATCATTCGTATTGGGGGTATAGAAAGCGTTTTTACTTCTTCTTTTTCTTTTGCATTTGTTGGCGGTCAGGAACCTGCAATGGGCGCAATGCCAAACGCTTCATCATTTCCTCAAACTCAGGGAAGTCGCATTTCAACGCGCCGCGAGATAATACGCTAATATCATCTTTTAGACGTTCTACGCCGGACTCTTGCTCTCTATTCCATATAGCATTCTTTTGGCGCATACATTGAGCGATATAGACGATCATCGATTGCTTCTTCTCTATATCCTCCTCCTGTACTGCCAACTGTACCATATCTTGAATAATGCGTCCATAGTTACGCATGCGCACAATAGTGGTCTTTCTCAAATTTCCTTGTTCCATATATCTCTTTCCTTTAAACTTTAAACTATAAACCTTAAACTATAAATAATAAACTACCGCAAAGCGACCTACAGGACGTTAGCCCGATCTTCAGTTCGCCCTGCGAGCGATCTATTTCTTCTTAATCAAATAGATCATTGTTGGGTAGTGGTCTGCATAGCCATTTTGCCAAACGCCACTCTTCACGGTTCTGAATGGAGTACCTTTGTCTTTTCCCTCTTGCACGGTTAAGAATGGTTTATTGAAGATTTGTGATTTCCAATACACCCATTTACCATCTTCCACCTTAGCGTTCATTAGTGGTTCGGAGATGAATATCTGATCAAACAGGTTCCAACTGCCTTGATATGCCAAACTACCGATGCCTCTGTCTAACTTTTGCCACATGGTATTGAAGAAACCTTGTGTAGGCACTTCTTCGCGTGTTTTCTTTGCTCCCATGATCACAGCACAACTATTATTGAATGGATCATCATTCAAGTCACCCATTACGATAATCTTTGCGCGTGGTTCTCTAAGATATATGCTATCTGCTACTTGTTTGCAGAGCATTGCAGCAGTATCGCGTGTAGCGCGACTACTTTCCTCACCGCCTGAACGACTTGGCCAGTGGTTGATGCTGAAATGCAGTTTGTCCATGACGATCTTTCGGTTGTCATCTAGCATATATCCAGACACCCACAACTGCAAGCGACTTCTCACCACACCGCCATCGGCATAATGTGCTTTCAGTTCATAGCCTTTTGGTTGGCCTACGGGTTTAAACATATCAGGGTTATACAAGAAGCCCACATCTATTCCGCGGCGATCAGGACCTTCTAATAGGATAGGCACATAGTTACGATTATGTTTCTCTTTGAGTTCTCGGCAGAGGTCGTGCAAACAACCGATGTTCTCCACCTCAGAGACGCCTATGCAAGCGGCACCACGAGGATCTTCGTCCGTACCCAATTGTGCAATGGCGTATGCCATATTCTGAATCTTTTGCTCGTACTTGAACTTTGTCCATTTCATACCGCCATCAGGCAAGTATTCATAGTCATTCTTACCTTCATCATGGATCGTATCAAATACGTTCTCCAAGTTATAGAATGCTACGCAGCGAACAATCATTTCCTCTGCACGAGCAGAGATAGGATTCAACGCTAATAATGCCAAAAGGGCGACAACTACGAATCGAAAATTGGTCAGTTTCATACTATTTTGTTTATTTGTTTGCAAAATTACTGCTTTTTTTTGGATTGTCCAAAAGTTTTTTGTAATTTTGCAGAGAATTTTACATAAAACTAACAAAAACATACAAATTAACTACACTAAAACATTATGTCATCAGTAAACAAAGTTATTTTAGTAGGCAATGTGGGAAGTGACCCAGAGGTTCGTTATTTGGATCGTGGTACTGCCATTGCTAATTTCAATCTTGCTACCACCGAACGTGGTTACACCATGCAAAACGGCACCCAAGTACCTGACCGCACTGAGTGGCATCCTATCGTTCTTTGGCGCAATCTAGCGGAGTGGGCAGAGAAATATGTACGCAAAGGCATGAAGCTCTATGTAGAGGGTAAACTGCAAACGCGTACTTGGGAGAAAGATGGTCAAGTTCGTCGCAAAACAGAGATTATTGCAGAAAATATCCAAGTGCTATATCGTCCAGCTGAGTACCGCAGTCCTTCTGCACACACAGAAACGCAACCAGAGGCACAATTGCCAGAGACGACCACTATCCCAACCTTGGAGATTGAAGATATTTTCTAAAAACTAGTTGTGCTAGCAGCACTAGTAGCACTAGCAGATCATTACTTAACAACAACTCCGCTGCCTTGAGCAACGGAGTTGTTTATTTTAGTCTAAGTAACTACGCGAAACAGTTATTTGAGAGGAGAAACGCCAGTGCCTGGTTTATCAACTAAGGTCAGTTTGCCCTCCACAATTTGGATACCGTCATAAGGGTCATTAGCAATCAAGACGTGACCATCCAAGTCGGCATAATCCACCAGCGGGCTCAGCGTTGTGGCCGCAGAGATACCCGCACGCGTTTCCGTCATACAGCCAATCATAACCTGCTTACCCAGCTCACGCGCCAGGGTAATCATCTTGCGCGCTTCTGCCAATCCACCACACTTCATCAGCTTAATGTTGATACCATCGTAGTATGGCGCCAAGCGTGCTACATCATCGTATGTCTGACATGCCTCGTCTGCAAGAATAGGCAGTTCCACCTGCTCGCAGAGCCAAGCATGCTCCTCGTCCATGTGTTTAGGCATCGGTTGCTCAATCATCACTACGCCATTTTCTGCCAACCATTGGCACATCATCAGTGCGTGCTCTTTGGTTGGCCAACCTTGGTTAGCATCCACGTATATAGGTTTGTCGCTAAGACTACGTATAAGCGTAATCATACGCTTATCCTCTGCCTCTCCACGACCTAGTTTTACTTTCAATATCTTCGCCCAGTCAGCTTCTTGCACTTTGACCAACACAATCGAATCGCTGGCATCATAGCCAATCGTATAACTGGTGCAAGGTGTAGCCTCAGGATCAATACCCCATATTTGCCATAATGGCTTACCTTCTAATTTGCCGTATAGATCGTGCAATGCGATGTCGATGCTCGCTTTTGCGGCGTGATTACCTGGCGCAAGGGCATTGACTACTTGCATGATACTATCCACATTTAGTGGCGCTGTACAACTGTTGATTACAGGTTCAGCCAATTTCAGAAACTCGCATACGGACTCTTGTGTTTCTTTTAGATAAGGAGGAAGGGCTGCTTCGCCGTATCCTGTTTGACCGTCAAGGGTGATGCGTGTGAGTACGATAGGTGTAGTTGTACGCGTGTTGGTAGAGATACCAAAGGCATGGCGCAATTCACCGGTAAAAGGTTCGTAACTCAGTTGTGCTGTTTTTCCACATGATTGGAACAGCAATGCCAATACAATGGCTGAGAATAGTACACGTTTCATAATTCTATTGTTTTTAATGGTATTGTAAACATATAATGGTATTATAAACTTACAGAGCAACCAACAGCGAGATTCAGTTTTTGGTCTCCTGCTTCAGCAATCGGTTTGATTAGATTGTCCTTTGTTAGTTGCCAAGGTTGCAACATCACGTGCGCAAAAGCCTTCACGTTTAGCCCTTTACTCGCTTCTTCCTGTTTGCCAAGCGCCCATGTTTTATGCAGTTTCAACCCAATCATGGTTACCGCAAAATCGCCTTCAAATCGGGTATAAAGGCTCTTAGCAGGTGTCATACCCAATCGGGCATCTAATTGCCAATTCTCTCCTAATGCGAAGTCATAACCTAATTCGATATAGGTAGAATAAGCACGTTTCAGTTCGCCATCTACCATATATCCATCGCGACTGAAAGTTCGAACGCCGACTAAGCAGCTCAGTGGCAGTTTATCGCTCACACGATAGGCAACACGCCACTCGCCTGTGGCGCCGCCTTGTGGGCAGTTATTGAAGTCGAACAACTTGCTAGGGGTACCATCTTGATAGGTATCGAAATAGAAGCAGTGGATATAATACACACTCAATCCCCAACGGCTGAAACCGATTGACAGATCCAACTCCGGATTGAAAGCCGAAAATGTCCAATCCGTTGTGCCAACGTTCCACCACATATTCGCAAAGAAGCCCGCATAATCGACGGTGGCATCTAATTGCAGACTCGGACCGCCACAGTAGAGTCCACGCCATATATAATTGCTTGTCATGGTGGCATTTGCCGACCAAGAGAACTTACTCATCTCTGCTGCCTTCATTGATAGCGAACAGCAGATACAAGCGAGTAACAAGAGTGGTATGAAGAGAAATCGCTTCATGCTTTGTAATTATTGTTGTGTCATTATTGCTTAATAAATCGTACAACCTGCGTACCTATTTGCAAGAGATATGTACCCGTAGGTAAATGGGATACGCTCACCTGCGTGCCTTCGGTGGTTTGCAACATATTTCCTTGCATATTAAAGATACGGAGTATTTGTGCTTCAATACCTTGAATACACAACACATCTTGCGTAGGATTAGGATATACCACAATACTGCCCTTCTCCACATTGTCCAAGGCCGTAAACTCATTAGAGAAAACAATCTTGCGCACATTAGCCAAAGGCTCCGTGGCAAGCACATTACCCTCTTTATCCAATAATTGCAGATTGGTATCCATGAACACCCATTTGCCAATCAAAGCAATATCTTGCACCATCTCGGCTCCTGCATAACGCTCAATGACTAGATTAGTAGCCAATATGGGCATACTGCACAACACGGCAAACGCTAAAACTAAAATCTTCTGTCTCATCACTATTTTTCTTTACGTATTTATAATCAATATTATCGTTTATCACTACATATAGTTCCTATTGCTGCGGACAGAATCTATCACAGACTTTCATCAATCCGCCAGAGAGCAGTCCTAATACTTTATCCACAGCTATACTCAACAGCAGAAATGCCACACTCACCCCCACTAATACCGCTACTCGCCAGCCATCAGGAACCGCTACAAACAACTCGCGCATCTGAGGATAAAGCCACTGATGCCCCCAATAACAGCTCTCCTGCAACAGATAGGCTGCAAACACCGAACTTGCCAACCAGTTAATCATCTTACTCTGAAAACTCCAAGAGAGGAAGAAGAGAAGCAACATCACAGCCGCAATCACCACAAACGGGTTGTTATAATCCAATGGATAATGTATTTGCCAATGGCAACGATAACGCAACATAATCAAAACGAATAAGCCCATACATGCTGTCACATATCCTACTAACCAGATCCAACGCCAACGTCGGATACTGTCCAACGAGATATGCGTACCAATATAACGTCCTATCAGATATAGCCAAAGGAAACTGATCAAGGAATTGCCATAGTTGGTAGTCTCTACTTTATGATACCAACCCAAATAGAGTATTACGACCGTAAAGAGCAATACGCTATGCAATAGTTGTTTGCGTGTCATGCCTTCGACAGCCTTATTCAATAGAGGGGAGAGTAACATCAGTCCAAGATAGGAGACCACGAACCACCAACCATTGTGCGTAAAGGCCAAGAAGCGCTCAGCTAATACCTGCCAAGAAAAGCCACCATTTAAGCCGATATATGCCAAATATGAGACTAATCCAATGAGGAAGCATTGCAGGTAGAACTTCAGCACAGAGCGCCATTTGAGTTTAATGCCAAAGTAGCCCGAGACCAATACAAAGCAGTTGACAGCCACAATGCAGAATGACTCAACCAGAAACCCCCATGTCAGACGAGTAGTTAATAGTTCAGGCATATTGACAATACCCGTATTGGCTCCATTGTTGTTGAAATGGAGTATCACTACCATCAGCATGCACAGAATGCGTAGGAGTTCAATATTGGAGTTTCTGATTTGGGGCATGACTATACCATGTAAATTCTATTATAAGGATCTTACCAAACGAACAGGTAGTCCTCTGGCTTTATAGATTGCTGGATTATTATATAGTATCGAATTTGAACCGAAACACAATATTACAGCATAACGTTGATCATCATCACGTATTGTACTTGTCCAATATTCTCCACTATCTTGGATACCTTCTATGCAATAGTATTCTTGTCTTATTGGGGAGTAATCTACTGTTTTTATCCGTCTACCCACTGCAGGTAGAAATACTGCACCTGATTTTTCCAATACTTTCCACTGTTTTTCATCAAAACTTTGATGCTCAGCATAATACTCGCTACCATCCCAACCATAATAACCAGGGAAGAAAACTACTCCTTTCGGACATTCCCAATTATCTGGCAACAATAGCAATCCGTTTACACCACATACCTGCGCTATACCGCGCAACAATATAGCGTCCTTGCGCTCGGAGATAACATAGCACCACTCTTCTTGCGTTATTGTACGCCAAACACCTTCATTATATATACCTATTTTATTCTCACCCCAGTCCTCAAAATTTTCGTACTCACTATATTCATTACTTAGCTCAGTAGGTTTATTGCCCGTTCCCCAACCAAACATATCTATCGTATCTCCCAAGGCATCCGTTTCGCTAACCCAACCGCTATACATTTCTATCTTTGTAGGATTCTTAAAATTCCTTTTACCAATATAAGATAATTGATCTTCTGCAAATTGCCATTTGTCTTCACTAACTACATATTGCAAATTACCTGGCGCGAAAACAATCTTTTCCTTCTCGGATACCGAAAAGGCATATTTGGTATTTGGGATCAAATCAATCGTCTCACATCCTACCAAGATGGTGAAACACAAAATGAGCAAATAAACTACCTTCTTCATTACATATTCATTCGTTAGTGTTTTATATCTTTTACCAAACGCACATTATATCCTAAACAACGTGACACCTCTTTTAATTCCTCATCTGAAAAATATCCTACGGCTACACCGTGTGTGTCATCCGTGTACGAAGCCACCCAATATCCTGCCACAGATATGAGCGGCATTATACTCACACCATTACGAGCACACGAATAAGGCAAAAACACAGCACCCGACTTTTCCATAACTGCCCAATCTTCTTCATAATAGCAATTCACTCGTAAACTCATAACCGGTTCATTTCCATGCACAGCCTGAAAAGAAACAGCTCTGGGACAAACCCATCCATCTGGTAAAAATATTTTTCCAGGACAACCCTTAACCTCTGCAAAAGCCCACAAAGAATCGGCATTATGACGCTTATGCAACAGATAATCCCATTCTTCATAATTCAAAGTACGCCACGCCATACTATGATCATTATCTATCACATGTCGCCCCCAATCTACAAAATCAGTATAATCCTCTGCATTTTGACTTACCTGAGTGGGATTATCGCCCGTTCCCCAACCAAATAAATCAATTTTACTTCCTAATTGTAATTGTGGATCAATATCCATCGAATGTGATCGTAACGCGGAAATATAGTTTCCATTATTAGGAAATTGAATAGGACTATTCAGATTATTGATGGACAACAACTCAGCTTGTGATTGAGCAAAATGCCACGAACTAGTCGCACGATGGTATTGCAGGTTGCCTGGCGAAAAAGTTACTTTTTGGGTTTCAGATACTGAAAACACACCAATACCTTGCACCATATCACTTTGCATGACTTTGTGTTCACAACTCATACATATGAGTGCCATTACCAATAGATTTATTAGCTTTTTCATACTCAAAAGTAAGAATGTAGTATTACCCCTGCAAAGGTACAACTTTTTTTTGGATTGTGCAAATTTTTTTGGTGTAAGGTGTGAAGTATAAGGTGTAAAGTGTAAATGGAAGAGGTTAAAGGCGAAAGGTTAAAGGACGGGATATAAACAAAGAACCCCTCATCTTATTGATGAAGGGTTCTGAAAATGGCGGCTACCTACTCTCCCACAAACGCAGTACCATCGGCGTTGCTGAGCTTAACGACCCTGTTCGGAATGGGAAGGGGTGGGACCTCAGCGCTATAACCACCTAAATTATGGGGTTAACGTATTGACTGTA
>JAZUCY010000034.1:0-22797 GCA_045639365.1 Paludibacteraceae bacterium | reverse complement strand
CCATACCAGCCTTGAGACCACCTGCGAGCTGATAGATCACCTCGTAGAGCGAGCCCTTGTAAGCTACGCGACCAGCGATACCCTCAGGAACGAGCTTCTTAGTGTCTTTTGTGCCAGCCTGGAAGTAGCGATCCTTTGAGCCGTTCTCCATAGCCTCGAGCGATCCCATGCCGCGGTATGCCTTGAACTTACGGCCATTGAAGATGATGGTCTCACCGGGACTCTCCTCGGTACCTGCCACGAGCGAACCGATCATTACGCAATATCCGCCAGCAGCGATAGCCTTCACGATGTCGCCCGAGTAGCGCAAGCCACCATCAGCGATGAGAGGCACACCAGTACCCTTAAGCGCCTTGGCCACATCATAGATTGCGGAGAGCTGGGGAACACCTACACCGGCAACAACACGAGTGGTACAGATACTACCAGGACCGATACCTACTTTCACGCCATCGGCGCCGTTCTCCACGAGATACTTAGCGGCCTCAGCAGTAGCGATATTACCTACTACAACGTCGAGGTTAGGGTAGGTAGCTTTGATGGTACGGAGTGCATTGACGATATTTTTAGAGTGGCCGTGAGCAGAGTCGAGCACAACTGCATCTACACCTTCTTTATATAGTGCAGCTACGCGGTCCATGAAGTCAGGTGTGATACCTACACCAGCAGCACAGCGAAGGCGACCTTTCTCGTCCTTGCATGCGTTAGGGAAGTCTTTGAGTTTGGTGATATCCTTGTAGGTCACGAGGCCTACGAGTTTGCCGTTGGCATCTACCACAGGCAGTTTCTCCACTTTGTGAGATTGCAAAGCAGCCATGATCACCTCGTTGTCGGTTGAAGAGATGGTGATGAGGTTCTCGCTGGTCATTACTTCGCCTATCTTACGGTTCATATCGGTTTCGAAACGGAGATCACGGTTGGTGACGATACCTACGAGGTTGTTCTCTGCATCTACAACTGGGATACCACCGATATGGTTGTCGTGCATGAGTTGCTCTGCATCGCCTACGGTCTGCTCGGCAGTGATAGTGATAGGGTCAGAGATGAGTCCGTTCTCCGCACGTTTCACGCGGCGTACTTCAGCTGCTTGTGCAGCGATAGACATATTCTTGTGAATCACACCAATACCACCTTCGCGAGCGATAGCGATAGCCATCTTAGACTCGGTCACGGTGTCCATAGCAGCCGATACCACTGGAATATTCAGGCTGATGTTGCGTGTGAATTGGCACTTGAGATCTACTTCGCGAGGAAGTACCTCAGAATAGGCTGGGACGAGTAGTACATCGTCGAATGTAAGTCCTTCTTGTAAAATTCGATCAGTCATGATTATAGTATTTTATTATTAGCAAGTTAGGCTAGTTAAACTAGTTGAACTAGACGGGCTAGTGAGCTAGTTAGACTAGTAGTTCATAAAGCGTGGTCACAGTAGTAGCAGCGAACAACGCCGTCAGCATCGGTATAGACCTTGCGCTCAACGGGTTCGGTAGTTACGATACAGCGATCGTTGGAGCAGAGTTGGTCGGTGATATAGGTTTCCACTTTGTGTGACTCTTCTTTCTCTTGCCATGAGAGCAAGGTGTAAATGAGTGCCATGCGCACGTATTTGCCGTTTTCCACTTGGCGGAAGTAGGCAGCACGTGGGTCTTTGTCCACATCTACGGTTATCTCGTTCACGCGAGGCAGTGGGTGAAGAACAATCATATTCTCCTTGGCGAGTGCCATTTTCTCTGTATCGAGAATGAAAGCATCCTTCAAACGTTCATACTCCGCAGGGTCGTCAAAGCGCTCTTGTTGTACGCGGGTCATATAGAGCACATCGAGGAGTGGCATAGCTTCTTCGATAGTAGCGTATTCGCTGTAGTTGTCGTCCAACTCGTGCTTCATATAGTCAGGCAAACGGAGTTCGACTGGAGAGATGAGCACGAAATGTACACCCTCGTAACGCTTCATCGCTTTAATGAGTGAGTGTACGGTACGGCCGTATTTGAGGTCACCACAGAGACCTACGGTAAGGTGGTCGAAGCGACCGAGCTCGCGACGGATAGTGAGCAGGTCGGTGAGCGTTTGAGTAGGGTGTGCGTGTCCGCCATCACCTGCGTTGATGATAGGGATACGACTATATTCGCTGGCTACGCGAGGTGAACCCTCTTTGTAGTGACGCATAGCAATGATATCGGCAAAGGAACTAACGACACGGATGGTGTCGGCTACTGTTTCGCCTTTGCTCACGCTACTGCTCTTGGCATCGGAGAAACCGAGGACATTACCACCAAGCTCCATCATAGCCGCCGTGAAACTGAGGCGAGTACGGGTACTAGGCTCGTAGAAGAGTGTAGCGAGTTTCTTGCCATGGCACGCCTCGGCGTACATGGCTTTGTTGTTGATAATGTCCAATGCACGATTGATGATTACATCTACTTCGGCAGTGGTGAGATCGGGTGAGTCGATTAAATGTCTCATATGTTTTTACTTTGTAAAAAGTTAAATGGTTTCAATGTTTCATGCATGCACCATGGGTGCTGGTTTTCAAGGGGTCATGAGCCACAGAACGCAGTCGGAATAAAGGGCGTGGAAGTCTTTTACCGATTCGAGCATAAATGGCAATATGATCATTCTATTCTTGTCGTCTTCGTATGCCACACCCGCATTGACGTAAGTGTCGTCATAGCGAGCAATACGTGCACCGCCGGTCATTGGTTCAATACCATCAGGCCACTCGCACTCAATCACTTGTGGATTAGGTTTGGTGTAGTATTCGTATTGCTTGGTAGGCAAGACATTGTATTGGAAGTTGATACGTCCGCAGGTGGATGCTTTCTCTGTCTTGTAACGATAATGAAGAACGTTGTGTGTGAAGGCAGTATCGCAGGTGTGGCGCATGTTGCTAGCGATGTAGGAACCAGAGAGCAGCAGTTTGCCACCTTGATTGGTGTATGCTTCAATCGCATCACGCATGTGCATAGGGATGCAACCGATGGTGTCTGTTTTGGATGTTTTCTCCTTACCCATGATAATATCCACAAGGGTGTATGGCTCGAGTGACTCAATAGCATTGATAGATGAAGACACGTAGGATATGCCCATTGGTGCCAGCGCATTGCCGTGCATGCTTGGGTAGTCGAAGGTGTTGCCGATGTTCACCTCTTTCTGTTTGTCGGCATGGCACATACCAAAACCGCAGTCGTCATCGCTCTCCCACATATTGGTGCGGTCATAGTCAAACTGCTCGCCCAAGAAGCTAATCTCCTTGCCGTAGGATACGGCATACGAACCTGGAACGACTCCGCCAGTGATGCTATCAATACCAAACATCTCAGGAGCATCTACGCGGTGGAAACCATTGATGATGAGTGCCAATTGGTTATCGAAGGCAGGGGCGATATAGGCGCTTAGTATTTCGCTCTCAAGGCTGACACCACCTTCGTTGCCTGCACGTACCATGAAGTCGTATTTCACGCCGCGTTGGATAGGAAGAGAAGCATTGTTTTGGCGAACTACTACACCATTATCCCAGTCGGAAGTTACCCATTGGCCATCTTTCTTTTGACTTGTGCGTGTATATAATATATAATAGGTAGGAGTAGCGGTAGGCTCGAGGCGGTCAATGCGTTCTGCCCAACTGATTTGCAGGTTATCGCCTGCGTTATATTGGATACGCATCTGCTGTACAGGCAATGGTTGTACTACGTATGGAGTGCCTGTGGTCTGATGAATGAAGCGGAGCATACCTTTGTAGATAGCACGGGAGACGATAAACTTGAACTTAGGATCCAGTCCGAAGGTCATGTCATAGTAGTTGTGGTGGCTAAGCAATTCAATGATGGTGGATGGCACTTTTGGATTGCGCGTCTCGGACATTGACTTATGCATGAGGTGGCGTTTTTGCCATGTTGGCATCATGGTTTGACGAATGTCCTCTACGATTTGCGTTTGGAGATAGTCCGCAAAGTCGCGGTTGCAGATACGGTCACCGCCTGAGGGATAGGTGGTCTCTTGGTCATCGTCCTTGATGGTATAGAACATGAATGTACCCACAAGTTTGTCGGTAGGATGGCAACCCGCATCGCTGTGGAATGCCACACTCATGTTAACCGGTATATTAAGTCCTGGACCCTCTGGATAGGCGGCACTACCGCCTGCCAAGTAGTTCACCCAACGTCCGCGACAGCTGAAGTCATCGGTATAGTCGTTCTTGCTACCCGTGTAGTTATAGACGCTGTCGGGAATACCCGCATACTGCAACCAATAGCGCGCGCCTTCTATATAGCGTGGATAACCACTGGTGGTGGCATGGACTTGATTAGCAATATGTAATGTAGAGTCGGTCACTACCTCTTGAGAGTGGGTATCTTTCTTGGTGTAGAAGTCATCGTTGCCAATCTCTGGGTGAGGGTAACGAGCCACGCTTCCCCAACCGCCACCGAACTTAATGGCATCTGTCGTAGTTATCTGTTTGCCTTTGTGCGTAAGGGTCACATAGTTGCTATTCGCATCGGTGCCAAAGTCAAAGGTGCCAAGGTAAATCCATGTGCCGCCACCCATTTGTTGGTTGACATGAAAGGTGGTGCTGATGCCTTTGTGCACCACAGTGTATTCGGCTTGTGGGTTGCTCTTAGGCAGAGATTTGTAGCTCACATATACGGCATACTCGCCCGCTTCGGGGAGATTAGGTGTATATTGGGCTGTGCTCTTGACTGTGCTATAGCCACCCATCATGAATGGATTGTCGCCTTCGAGCAATGGTTTTAGAGGTCGTCCCCAACCTGTGCCTTCGGCGGGTGTGATACCAGTGGCGAGTTGCGAGTCATCGACAATTACCTCATGGAGTTGCGTATCGCGTTCGCGTGGCTGCAGTACTACCGCACCCGCATTCTCAAGCATAGGCACGAGGAAAGGCATGGTATAACTGCTGGTGTAGAGGTCTTCGATGGTCGTCCAAAGGCGTGCGCGTTGCCATTTCCACATGCGGTAGGCCTGTACGTAGTAGATACCGTGGCTACCCCATAGGGCGATATGCTTGCCGTCCAATCCCTGCTTTGCAGAGTAGGGTTGCGAGGCATTGTGCACCAATGGATACTTGGCACTGGCAGGTTTGTATTGCACTTTCTTGTCGCGTTTGCGGTACAGGGCAGTTACCCATTCGTCGAGTTCTTTGCCGTCCGAGATAATCTGCACCTCGGCTGTAGGCGCACCGCCTACCCATTGGCGAACGGACTCTTTGAGCCCTGCAATCTCCACTGGGGAGAGTGAAATACAAGACAATCGGTTGCAGGTGGTGATGGTGATATTCTTTTCGTCTATTTGAATATCACTTACTTTGACCTTACCTAAATATGCACGCTGGCTGGCGAAGACGTTGAGTGAGTCCGCCAATTCTTGGGGGGTGATTGCAAAAGTCATTGTCGCACAAAGCGCAGCAATGGCTAAGAAGAATGCCTTTTTCATATCCTTGCCTTTTAATCCTTACCTTTAACCTATAACCTATAACCTATAACCTATAGCCTTTAACCTTTAACCTCTAACCTAACATCACGCCATCCAACTCTCGTCCGAAGGGTTGTTGCGGAATTTGATGAGTCGCTCTTTGTCTTCTGGAGCGATATATGCTTTGTCTGCAGCTACCTCCACGAGGGTGTCGAGGTCGCAGAGACTCACGTTCTTTACTTCGGCTGCAGCCAAGCGCTCAATACCTTTCTTCATGCCGTAGGTGAAGATGCTCACGATACCGAGCACATCTGCACCAGCTTCGCGCAATACGTTTACTACCTCAATGCAGCTGCCACCAGTAGAGATAAGATCCTCTACCACCACTACTTTTTGTCCTGGGAGGAGTTTACCTTCGATTTGGTTGCCACGGCCGTGGTCTTTGGCGCCACTACGTACATAACCCATAGGGAGGTTGAGGATGGTAGCTGTGATAGCTGCGTGTGCGATACCTGCAGTAGATGTACCCATCAGTACCTCAGCCTGAGGATAATGCTCTTTGATAAGGGTTGCAAGACCATTTTCTACATCATCACGCACTTGTGTGTCGCTCAGTGTAAGACGGTTGTCGCAATAGATAGGACTCTTGATTCCACTAGCCCATGTGAATGGCTCGTTAGGACGAAGGAAGACAGCTTTGATCTTGAGCAAGTCTTCGGCGATTGTTTTTTTCATATTGTGTAGTATTGTTTAGCGTTGTTTAGAGTTGTGTAGAGTTTTTAGCCACAAAATTCGCGTACGCAGCGTTGGTATGCAGCTACTGGATCTTCGGCAGCGGTGATAGGACGGCCGACAACGATATAGTCAGAGCCTATCTCGCGTGCTTTCTCAGGAGTGGTGATGCGCACTTGGTCGCCCACTACGCCGTCTGCAAAGCGGATACCAGGGGTTACGGTTACGAACTCTGTTCCGCATGCTGCTTTCACCATACCTGCTTCGAGTGGCGAGCAAACCACACCATCCAAACCTGCAGCTTGAGCGTTCTTCGCATAGTGAACCACTACATCGCCGATATTGCCTTGGATGAGCAGGTCGTTGTGCATACGCTCCTCGCTGGTAGAGGTGAGTTGGGTGACTGCCAAGAGCACAGGACGTGTACCGTCTTCGCGAGTAAGACCTTCAACGGCTGCTTTCATCATTTCGATAGTGCCTGCGGCGTGGAGGTTACACATATCTACATCGAGGCGAGAGAGCACGGACATAGCTTTCTTAACGGTGTTAGGTATATCGTGGAGTTTGAGATCGAGGAAGATCTTGTGTCCGCGACGTTTGAGTTCGTGTACGATAGCAGGACCCTCTGCGTAGTAGAGTTCCATACCAATCTTTACGTAAGGCTTTACATCGCCCATCTTGTCAAGGAAGCGATAGGTCTCTTCTGCCGAAGCGAAATCGCATGCAATGATTACATCTTTATTCATGATTCACTATTCCAATTATATCGGTTAATTTTTCTATTTTCAATTCTTCCATGAGGGCAGGTAGGCGATCCACTATCTCTTTCGCCACCATTGGGTTGGTGAGGTTAGCAGCACCAATCTCCACGGCAGTAGCACCTGCCATCATCATCTCAATCACGTCCTCTGCGCTGCTGACGCCACCACAACCGATGATAGGTAAAGAGGTTGCACGTGCCACTTGGTTGACCATGCGGAGTGCCAATGGGAAGATACCCGAACCCGAATAGCCACCATAGCGGTTTGCAATCACAGGCTTGCGACGACGAATATCAATGCGCATGCCAAGTACGGTATTGATGAGGCAAAGACCATCTGCTCCCGCTGCTTCGCAAGCTTTGGCGATAGCCACGATATCGGTCACGTTAGGCGAAAGCTTCATATACACGGGTTTGGTAGTCACGGCTTTTACGGCAGCTGTCACTTCGGCTGCTGCCTCGGGACTAGTACCAAAAGCCATACCGCCATTGTGGACGTTAGGGCAGGAGATGTTTACTTCGAGGATATCGATTGGCTCTTTGTCCAACAGGGCGCAAGTCTCTACGTATTCCTCGATAGAGAATCCGCTGACATTGGCAATGATGCAGCCGTTGTAGTGGCTTTTTAGGCGAGGCAACTCATGTGCAATAACGTGCTCTACGCCAGGGTTCTGCAGACCTACAGCGTTGATCATACCATAGTTGCCACACTCCGCGATGCGAGGGAGAGGGTTACCATAACGTGCTTGGCGGGTAGTACCTTTGAAGGATATACCGCCAAGGCAGTTGATATCGTACAGTTCGGCAAACTCGTCACCAAAGCCGTAGGTACCCGATGCAGGGATTACGGGGTTGGCGAGTTGAACGCCAGATAATGTAACTTCTAACTTGTTCATTTTTTAAAACCAAAATTAAAATTTATTATAGTAAATTAACCAAAATTATTTTACAACAATACAGACAATGCAATTTTGAATAATTTATTATAATTTACTACAATTTTTGGAGCGAAAATTATTTTACAATATTAGTATCTCTGCAGGGAATACTGGACCTTCTTTGCATACGCGTTTTGGTCCGATGGTGGTTTGGATGGTGCATCCCATACATGCGCCGAAGCCACAGCCCATACGCTCTTCCATACTCACTTCGCCATGGGTGCCGAGTGTTTGTAGCAATGCTTTGATCATTGGCAATGGTCCGCAGGTGTAGTAGTAGGATTGTTGTCCGTCCATAGCGTTGGTGACAAAGCCTTTGACGCCATGACTTCCGTCCACGGTAGTGACTGTCACATCGCAACCGAGTGCACGGAAATCCTCTTCGTAGAAGACTTCGTCTTGGGTATTGAAGCCGAGGATTACTTTGACCTCTTTGCCCATCTCGCGTAGTTGGCGTGCGAGCATGTACATGGGTGGAACGCCTACGCCACCGCCTATGAGCAGCGGTTTGTCGCCTGCTTTGGTGAGGTCGTATCCGTTGCCAAGGATAGTGAGTATATCGAGTTGTGTACCGATAGGCAGTTGGCTCATTGCTTCTGTGCCGACGCCTACTACCTTATATATAATGGTGAGAAGGCCATCTGTGATATTGCATACGGAGATAGGGCGGCGCAAGAACTGTCCTGCTACACGGATATTCACGAACTGACCAGGAAGAATACCTGTGGTGTCCCCTGCTAGTTGCATACGATAGACGTTCTTGGCTATCTGTTCGTTGGATTTTATTTCAAATATTAACTGCTTCATTTCCTTGTTGTGTTATATTTATCTCTCGATGAGATTCCAATCAGGTTCCAATCAGGTTCCAATGAGCTTCCAATGGAGATAGGTGGCAAACAGGTGGCAAACTACTGGTTGGTATTGTTATACACTGTTATGCCATTCACCACTGTTTTTACGCACTTGCCATATACTTCCCAACCTTCGAAAGGCATTGCTTGTCCCATGGAGAGGAAGTTTGCCGGATCGATTTTGTAGCATGCATCTAGATCGTAGTAGGCAAAGGAGTTGCCGTTATCTAGACCGATGATACGAGCAGGGGTGGTGGACATGAGTTCGATAAGGCGCTCGAGGGTGATGATACCTGTCTTGACGAAGTGGGTGTACATGAGTGGGAAGGCTGTTTCGAGTCCTACGATACCGAATGCACTTTTCTCCAGTCCGCGACTTTTCTCTTCTGCGCTATGAGGCGCGTGATCGGTGGCGATGCAGTCGATGGTGCCATCTTTGATACCTTCGATGAGTGCGAGGCGATCTTCTTCTGCTCGGAGCGGTGGGTTCATTTTCCATTTGCCATCCTCTTGTAAGTTGTTGTCTGTGAGGAGTAGGTAGTGAGGAGCTGTCTCGCATGTGACGGGCAGTCCTTTGGCTTTGGCTTCGCGGATGAGTGCTACGGACTCTTTGGTGGAGATATGGCAAATATGAAAACGACACCCTGTCTCTTCTACCAGACGGATGTCGCGTTCTATCTCTTGCCACTCACTTTCAGACACGATGCCACGGTGTCCGTTCTTTTTGGCATACTCACCTGCGTGGATATAGCCGCCGTTGAGGAGGGATTCCACTTCACAGTGAGCCACCATCATACGATCTACCGCACGAATGCGCTTCATTGCTTCGCGCATCAAGTCCTCGTCTTGTATGCCACGACCATCGTCTGAAAAGCCTTTTACGTATGGAGCCAATGCTTCGAAGTCCACCAACTCGCCTCCGCCTTTCTGTCCCACGGTGATGGAGGCGAAAGGATAGACGCCTGTGTAGGTGTCGCGACGGATAATGTCCAACTGCTCTTGCAGGTGTTCTACGGTGTCGGGAACGGGATTGAGGTTGGGCATGGTGAATACGGCACTGTAACCTGATGCGGCGGCAGCCATGCTACCTGTTTGGATAGTCTCTTTATACGAAAAACCCGGCTCACGAAAGTGGACATGCAGGTCCACAAGAGCCGGTATCTGTATTATGTTGCGATTGGTCGCCATCTCTGTTGCAAATTATTTTAATTTGCCTGCAAAGTTACTACTTTTTTTTGATATACGCAAGTGAAGGGGGGCTTTTTTTTGTTACAAGTGTTTTTTGCCAATTCTATTTGTCATTTTTAGGTGAGTAGGTCCTCTATGATTCGATTGAGGATATGAAATCCCTGTTGTGTGGCTACTATTCGATCGTCTTGGAGACGGAGCAATCCTTGCTGGATATATGGTTGAGCTTTCTGCATAGGGATAGTATCGGCAGCTACTCCGTGGTGGGTGCGCAGGGCAAGCATGATGTGTTCGGTGTGTTGCTGTTCGGCGGTCAGCAGTTCGGTCTCGGGTTGCAGTTGGTGGGCATTGGCTTGTTGGATATATGTATCCAGATCGCTGATATTCCAGCTGCGGCGTTGGCCGTCGTAGCTATGTGCGCCTGCGCCCAGACCGATGTAAGGTGTGTTGTTCCAATAGTTGGAGTTGTGCTTTGATTGTCGTTCGGGTAGGGCAAAATTGCTGACCTCGTAATGGATATACCCGTGGGCGGTCAGTTGTGCAGTTAGGTAGTCATACATCTGCATCTCTGTATCTTCGTCCACGGCTTCTACCACGCCATGATCGAGTAGAGTAGTGAGTACAGTGCCTTCCTCGTAGATGAGTCCGTAGGTAGAGATATGTTGTACGTGGAGTTGTAGGGCTTCTGCCACATCGTTTTGCCACTGTTCCATGGTTTGCGAGGGCAGGGCATACATTAGGTCGATGGATATGTTGTCAAATCCAGCGGCTTGTGCTGCGGCTACTGCTTGGCGTGCTTGCTCAGCGTTGTGCCGTCTGCCGATGAGTTGTAGTAGTTCGTCGTTGAAGCTCTGTATGCCGATGCTCAGTCGGTTTATTCCCATCTGGCTCCATGCTCGGGCTTTTTCGAAGGTGATGTCTCTGGGGTTGGCTTCCATTGTGATTTCTTGTCTTTCGCCTTTCGCCTTTTGCCTAATAGCCTCCATTATTCTACCCAATGCTACACTATCCATTGTACTTGGTGTGCCTCCGCCTATGTATATGGTGGATATGGGGTATAGGTTATTGGCTATGGGCAGGCGATCTTGCATTTCCATGAGCAGTGCCTGCACGTACTGCGATTGTTTCTCCAGATGTGTTGTGGAAAAAAAATCGCAGTACTTGCACCGACTCTTGCAAAATGGTATATGTATATATATTCCAGCCATTTCCTATCCTATAACCCATCGCCTATAACCCATCGCCAATAGCCAATAGCCCATCGCCAATCCTACACCTTACATTGCCTCATAAATCGCATTTGTCAGTGTTTGGAGGAAGTGTGGGTCGTATTTGTAGCCATTGGTCATAGCCACTATTCCCCATTTGTCAGTTGGGCTCCAAATCATGATACTGCGCAGGCCGTATGCATCGCCGGTATGACCGATGAGGTAGTTTCCTGGGGTGTTGTATTTATCGTCATGTATAAAGTCTATGAATTCCCACAAGCACAGTCCGTATTGGTCTTCCCATTCGTGTAGGTTTTGTATGTGCCATACAGGTGTTTGCATGGTTTTGGCGCTTTCTTCGGAGATGATGCGTACGCCGTCCAGTTCGCCATAGTTCATGTGCATCATCATGTATCGTGCCAGGTCGTGTGCAGAGATTTTGACGCCGCCTGTAGGTGAGAACATGGGTGCTGAGTAGCCCATGATGTAGTTGTCTAAGCGGTGTGCTACGCTACTGTATGCACGTGATTTGACGTATTTGCCATCGCGGTAGTTGTATATACTAGCGAATTTGGCGGTGTCCAGCATATCTACGTTGTGTCCGCCGTATAGTCCAAGTCGATTGATGATACTATCTTTTACGTATTGGTCAAAGCGCACGCCAGATACTCTTTCTAGAATGGTGCCTGCTAAGTTCAGACCTAAGTTGGAGTAGTTGTATCCTTCTCCTGGTTTGTATTCGTAGTACGATTCGATGCAGTCGCCATATACAGCAGGGTTGAGGTGGTCGAGTGTGGAGTAGTCCTCTTTGTCGCGTATGCTGGCGGTGTGTGAGAGTACCATGCGTAGGGTGATAGGCACCTCAGGGTGATGAGGGTTACGGATAGTGAATCCAATGAGATCGCTAATGTCATCATCCAATGAGATGATACCTTTCTCTACGTGTTGCATGAGTCCGGTGGCGGTGAAGGACTTAGAGATGGATGCTATGCGCATCAGATGATCGTTGGCAAGGGGTGTTTTGCTTTCCAGATCTTTGTATCCAAAGGATTGGTTATAGACTATTTGTCCGTCTTGTACCACAGCGGCGGAGATGCCGACACACTGATACTGATCCATGACTTGCTCAATGGCTTTGTTGATACGCTCTTCTTGCGTAGCTGCGCAGCTGGTCAGCAGCATGCTCGCTGCCAAAACCCAGAAGAAATGATTGGTTTTCATATTAATTACATTTAAAGTTTAACTTCTTTCCTTTATACTTTACACCCTACACCTTACACCTCACTAACTTCCCTTCTCTCCCCACAGATGTTTCATCCACTCTGCCATTTTCTGTTCTTGTGGGCTGCCTTGTGCGTGCCAAAGTTGTGTGCCTTGGAGGGCATCGGGCATGAATTGTTGTTTGACAAAGTGGTTGGGGAAGTCGTGTGCATATTTGTATCCCTCGCCATAGCCCAGTTCGTCCATAAGTTTTGTGGGGGCATTGCGCAGGTGCAATGGCACGGGTAAGTTGCCTGTTTTCTCGACCAGTTCCAATGCTTGATTGATAGCCAGATAGGCGGAGTTGGACTTTTGTGAGGTGGCGAGATAGACGGTGGCCATTGCCAGTGGAATACGTCCTTCGGGCCATCCTACTTTTTGTAGTGTATCAAAGCATGCGTTGGCTACTAGCATTGCGTTGGGGTTAGCCAGACCTATATCTTCGCTAGCGGAGATGACTAGTCTGCGTGCAATGAATTTTGGGTCTTCGCCTGCGGCTACCATGCGTGCCAACCAGTAGGGTGCGGCATCCGGGTCGCTACGGCGGGTGGGTTTGATGAATGCGGAGATGATGTCATAGTGCAGTTCGCCATCTTTGTCGTATGCTACGGGGTTCTGTTGTAGTTGTTTGGTGACTGTTTCGTTGTCTATCACTTTTACGCCAGAGTTGGTGACTAGCTCAACGATATTGAGCAGTTTGCGTGCATCGCCTCCCGAGTAGCGCAATATGCTCTCCGTTTCGCGGAGCTCTATGCCTAAGTTGCGGATATGTTCATCTTCGTTGAGTGCGCGGTTTAGTAGTTCTTGCAGATCGGCTTTCTCTAAGTGTTTCAGTACATATACTTGACAGCGGCTCAGCAGTGGTGTGATTACTTCAAACGATGGGTTCTCTGTAGTGGCACCAATCAGCGTGATAGTACCATCTTCCACTGCGCCTAATAGACTATCTTGTTGTGATTTAGAGAATCGGTGAATCTCGTCGATGAAGAGTATCGCTCGCCTCTCGACCGATGATGATGTCCGGCTTCCGGCTTCTGGGAGCCCAAATAACCCGCTGCTAACCGCCGCATAGCGTTTTGCTTTGTCGATGACTTCGCGTACTTCTTTCACGCCGCTGGTGACAGCGGAGAGGGTGTAGAAGGGGCGTTCCAACTGGTGGGCGATGATGCGTGCCAGGGTGGTTTTGCCCACACCTGGAGGGCCCCATAGGATAAATGATGATAGATTGTTGTTTTCTATCATCTGTCGGAGGATAGCTCCTTGACCTACGAGGTGTTTCTGCCCGATATATTCGTTGAGTGTCTTCGGACGCAATCGTTCTGCTAATGGTAACATCTGTTTTTTGTTTACAGTTTATAGTCTATAGCTTATCCCTTGCCGCTGGGGTGTGTTGTGCCCCAGCGGAATTGTTGTTGAATGATGTTGTTTATGTTGTTGTAAATATTTATCCATTTATTCTTTCGCCTCATCGCCTCTAACCTCATCGCCTTATCACCTATATCCTCCTCATCTTCTCTATCTCCGCCTCATGCTCTTCAGCGCTCAGCTCGCGGATATGTGTCTCCGTTCTCACCTCCGTATCCTCTTTATATACTAAATAGTGGTGTTCTCCTTTTTTGGCTACTTGTGGTAGGTGTGTGATGCTTATCACTTGTCGTGAAATGGCTATCTGTCGCATGATCTCGCCCATTTGACTGGCGATAGCGCCGCTCACGCCCGTATCTATCTCATCAAAGATGATGGTGGGCAGACCGTTGGTGGAGGCTATCAATGCTTTGATACATAGCATCAGTCGGCTTATTTCTCCGCCCGAAGCCACTTCCGCTACGCGGCGTAGCGATTGGTTGAGGTTGGCAGCAAAGAGGATCTGCACATCATCTTTCCCGTTGGGTGTGAAATCCTCTGTGTGTGTGATTTGTATAGCCACGTTCGCATGTCTCACGCCGAGGCGTTGCATATCTTCTATGAGGCGAGGGGCTATCAGGTGTGATGCTTCGAGTCGCGATGCGGTGAGTTTGTCAGCGGCTGCGGATAGGGTATGAAGGGCAGCGTTTACTTCGCTTTGCAGACGAGCTATATCTTCGTCATAATTAGCCAGTTGCTGCAATTGTGTACTCAACTCGTCTCGTAGTGCAATCAGCTCCTCTATGGTCTGCACTCGGTGCTTCTTCATCAGTGTTTGTAGATCACTGATGCGCTCTTGTACTTGTTCCAATCGCTGTGGATCGCGCTCGGTGCGCTCGTATAGACGTTGTATGTCGGAAACGATGTCTTTTAACTCTATCTCTACGCTGTTGAGTCTGTCAGCGAGTGTGGAGTCGGCATCATGCAGTCGGGTAGAGTGGATGAGCGATAGGGCACCATTGTCGCTGTCGAGTTGCTGTAGTGCCATGGAGAGCGTGGCTTGTATATCTTCGGCGTTTGCAAGACGGTATTCTTCTGCTTCTAGTTCCTCTAACTCGTCGGCTTGCAGGTGAGCATCTTCCAGTTGTTGCCATTGAAAGGCCACGTAGTCGGCATCGGCTTGTGCTTTTGCTGCGCGTTGTTGGTATTGGCGCAGGTCGTTTGTGGCTTGGGTATATCGCTCGTATGCAGTGGCGTAGGTGTTTTGTTCGTTTTGGTTGTTGGCAATGCTATCCACTATTTGCAGTTGGAAGAGGTCATCGCCCAGCATGAGTGACTCATGTTGTGAATGGATGTCTATGAGTTGGCGGGCCAGGGCTTTCAACTCGGCTTGGGTAACTACCTCATCATTCACGAACGAACGCGAACGCCCATTCTGATTCAGTTCTCGACGAATAATAATCTCCTCGCCTTCTCGCCTCCTCGCCTCATCGCCTTCTCGCCTCATCGCCTTAAAGGTCGCTTCAATCACGCATCGCTCTTCGCCTTCGGTGATGCTTTTGCTGTCGGCGCGAGCGCCCATGACGAGATTGAGAGCACCCAAGATGATACTCTTACCTGCACCCGTTTCGCCAGTCATGACGGAGAACCCTTCATGGAAATCTATGTCCAAATGGGTGATGAGTGCATAATTGCGTATGTGAAGATGAATTAGCATAATTTTCGCTGCAAAGGTACAATTTTTTTTGCATATATACAAATTTATCTTTCAAAATACAGGGCAACCGCATCAAAATTAGTCTGTTTTTTTGCAGTTTGACCTATCTTTCTCCCCGTCTTTCCCGTTACCATTCCGTTACCATCTCATTAGTGTCCTGCCCTTTCCCAGTAGTTTGACTACCATTTGTGGCTTGTTAGTTACCAAAAAATGAATATTATATATTTTTTGACACGATTTTCGTACCAAAAATACAAAAAACACCTTAATAATTAAGATTTGTTTGGTTATATCAAATTTTCTTAGTACCTTTGCGCACTAATTCGTGCTATCGACAATTATCAGTTGCCATTGCAAATTGCCAATTACCGATAGCCCAAATAAATTATAATTATGGAAATATCTACTTTGGGTTCGTTTTATAATTTCTTGTTTATACTATCCTTGATAGGATTGGTAGTGTTTATAGCGTTGTATTTTGTGGATGCTGGTTATGGTAAGATGCGTACAGAGAAGTGGGGACCTGCTATCAATAACAAGGTGGGTTGGTGTTTGATGGAGATGCCAGTGTTTGCGGTGATGTTGTATTTGTGGGGGTTGTCGGATGTGAAGTTTGAACTGCCTTATTTGATATTCTTCTTGATATTCCAGTTCCACTATTTCCAGCGTTCATTTATTTTCCCATTTTTGCTGAAGGGTAATAGCAAGATGCCTTTGGCTATCATGGGTCTTTCTGTGATATGGAATCTCCTAAATGGTTATATACAAGGATATTGGCTTTTCCATTTGGCTCCAGTGTATGCTCCTAATTTATATACAGGTGTATGGCTTACAGACCCTCGTTTCTTGGTGGGTGTGGTGATTTTTATTATAGGATGGATTATCAATATGCACTCTGATCATGTGATTCGTCACTTACGCAAACCGGGTGATACCAACCATTATTTGCCTAAGAAGGGTATGTATAAGTTTGTCACCAGTGCTAATTATTTGGGTGAGATTACGGAGTGGCTTGGTTTTGCTATTCTCACATGGTCATGGGCAGGTTTGAGTTTCTTCTGGTTCTCATGCTGCAACTTGGTGCCTCGTGCGAATTCTATTTATCATCGCTACCAAGAGGAGTTTGCTGATGAGTTTGATTCCAAGAAACTCAAACGTATAATACCGTTTATTTACTAACAGCCCCCCCCGGCCCCCGGACAAAAATGGCCCCCGGCCCCCGGACAAAAATAACCCCCGGCTCCCGGCCTCCGGGTGCCAGATAAAAATGGCTCCCAGCTTCCGGCTCCCGGATAAAAACATTTAAACAATGAACAATAACCTCCTTTTTACCGAGCACAAACTCGGTCCTATTACTTTGCGCAACCGCGCTATTCGTTCTGCGGCGTTTGAAAACATGGCGTATGGCAATCGCCCCAGTGAGGATTTGTATAATTACCATACTGCCGTGGCGCGTGGTGGTGTGGCTATGACTACTGTGGCGTATTGTTCTGTTACGCGTTCAGGTGTATCTTTTGATGGTCAGTTGTATATTCATGATGAGATTAAGGATGACTTGAAGAAGCTCACCGATGGTATTCATGCTGAAGGTGCTAAGGCTAGTATTCAGTTGGGTCACTGTGGCAACATGACTCACTTCTATACATGTAAGTGTCTTCCTGTGGGTGCGAGTACGGGTTTCAATCTTTATTCTCCTACCTTGCACCGTGGATTGAAGAAAGAGGAGATTAAGGATATTGTCAAGGCTTTTGGTCATGCAGTGGACTTCTGTCGTGAGTGTGGTTTTGACTGTGTGGAGATCCATGCGGGTCATGGTTATTTGATTTCTCAGTTCCTTTCGCCTTATACGAATCGTCGTCGTGATGAGTATGGAGGATCGTTGGAGAATCGTATGCGTTTTATGAATGAGGTGATGGCAGAGGTGATGGAGCATGCGGGTGATGATATGGCGGTTGTGGTAAAGACGAATATGTACGATGGTTTTAAGTCGGGTTTGAAGGTAGATGAGTGTATTCGTATTGCGCAGGAGATTGAGAAGCATGGTGTACATGCTTTGGTGCTAACGGCAGGTTTTGTGAGCAAGGCGCCTTTCACGGTGATGGGTGGTGCTATGCCGATTAAGACTTTGGCGCATTATATGAATCCTTGGAGTTTCTGGTGGTTGCGTTTGGCTTTGCGTTTTGTTGGTCATTTGATGATTCCTACGGTACCATTTAAGGAGCTTTTCTTCCTCGATACGGCTAAGCAGTTCCGTAAGGCGTTGAAGATGCCGCTTATTTATGTAGGTGGTGTGATGGGTCGTGAGAATGCAGAGACAGCTCTTGCAGCAGGTTTTGATTTTGTGCAGATTGGCCATGCGTTGGTGCGTGATACAGATTTTGTCAATAAGATGCGTGAGGAGCAATACCATTCAGAGTGCAAACGCTCCAACTATTGTGTCGCGCGTATGTACACATTGGATATGAAGTGCCATGAGTGCGATAAGGACATTCCTGCATACCTCAAGCGCGAAGCGCTCAAGTACGAGCAGATGTGGTATCCTGAGAAATAGGCGATAGACTATTGGGCGATAGGCGATAGGCTATTGGCTATTGGCTATGGGCTATGGGTTATAGGTTAGGATTTTGCGGCATCACCGCCCAGCCTTTACACTTTACACCATATCCCTTGCCGCGGCAGGGAGTTGATTGCCGCGGAATGTTGTTGGAATAAGTTGTTGAAGTTGTTGTTAATAAAATATCCCTTGCCGCGGCAGGGAGTTCTTATCTCGCCCAAAGGGCTCGAACGATTATTAGATTGCCGCGGAATGTTGTTGAAATAAAGTTGTTTAAGTTGTTGTTTTAAAAAAAATCACTTCTATGCTTTCACTTGTCACAGGCGCCTCCTCGGGCATTGGCCTCCAATACGCCACCCAGCTTGCGCGCGATTACCATACTGACCTCTTGTTGGTCAGCAACCAGGAGCAGGAACTCCATCAGGTAGCCACTGACTTGGCTACTCGTTACGGTGTACATACTATTCCGCTTTACGCTGATCTCTCTTTGCCTGATGCAGCGGAGCGCTTGCATCAGTATTGTAGGGACAATGGCCTTGTCGTCGATATCCTCATCAACAACGCAGGTGTCTTTTTCTTCAATCCGTATTGTGAGACTTCGATGAAGCGTATTGATTTGATGCTCCATTTGCATATTATGACTGTGGCGAAGCTTACTCGTCTTTTTGGTGAGGATATGGTGGCTCGTGAGCTTACGCAGGAGGAGCAGGTGCAGCAGATTTGTGGTAAATCGCGTAGAAAGGGTTATATTTTGAATATGTCTTCTATGTCTGCTTGGATGGCGATGCCGGGTATTCAGTCTTATAATGCGAGCAAGGCGTTTATTTATAATTTCTCCAAGTCTTTGTGGTATGAGTTGCGTCCTAAGGGTGTGAATATCACGGTGATGACACCGGGTGCGGTAGATACGGAGTTATTTGGTTTGGCTCCACATTTGCGTCGTTTGGCGGTGGCGTTGACGGTAGCTATTCCGCCGGAGAAGTTGGTGAAGCGTGCGTTGCGAAAGATGTTCCGTGGTAAGAAGGCGGACATGCCGGGTGTGATTAATTATTTGTGTACGCCATTGCTCAAGCATACACCCGATTGGCTGGTGTTCTTGGCGATGAAATTCGTCGGTAAATATCAAAAATAATCGGTCTAACGGCCGATTTTTTTGTTAACAAAAATTCATCCCCTCGCCTTTACACCCTACACCCTACACCTTACACTTTATAACTCTTGCCGCGGCAGGATGTTGATTGCCGCGGAATGTTGTTGGAATAAGTTGTTGAAGTTGTTGTTAATAAAATAACCCGTTGCCGTTGGGGTGAGTTGTTTCTAGGTTTCTGTATTAGTCTCCTGCCTCCTGGGTCTGGAGTCCTATAACCGAATAGGTTACTCCGTTGTGCAGAATGAGCAGTTGTCCATTGCGGAGTATCTTCTGTGCCTCACCGCCTTTCACCTCATCGCCTATTGCCTCCACATCGGTGTTAACCGATGATACATTCACGCGTATAGTGACGTATTCATCTATCGCCAGTTCGGTCTTGCTATCCTTTTCATAACTATAGAAATGCAGTTTGGTACTATACGTGCCTGCAGACCAGAGGTTATCTAATGCCACATACACCTCCACATCCTCATAGTCTATACCCGCTGGGAAGTGTACAGAGCCGTTGAGTTCTAATTCGTAGTCGTCTGCCAGAATCTCCATGCAAGCATTCTCATATTCGTACTGGAAGAGTACGCTGCTCGTATGCTCCCATTTGCAGTAGAGCGTCTTTTGCAGGTTACTTGCGCTGAATGTGAACATCTGTATATCACTATAGTTCTCAAAATCAAGATTAAAAGTCAATTGATGAGTCGAAAGTGAGAAGACTGGTTGATTAGGGTCAGGGAATGTACCCATTGGCACCGCTTCTGCATGAAGATCAATAACAATATCCTCTACACCCTCAGTCGCCGTAGAGAGGCGCAATTCACCCGTATAAACACCCACCTCGTCGGTCTCCCAATAAACGGTAATCTCCACTGGGGTCTTAGCATCTTTCTTGATGACCTCTGTACCACAATAAAAGGTCTCACTGCCCATGAGGGTGAGCGTAATATCATCGGTTAGGTCGTTGAAGCTGAGGGTAAAGCGACGCGCATCTCCCCAGTCTTTCCAGTTCTCATCGGAGGCGTAGGTAGTGTCAGGCTCTATTTGTCCCCAGTCGAGGGCAGTGGTGTCCACTGTCATCCAAGAATCGAGTACGCGATCCTCCCACTCAGGAGCAGTAGAGGCATACAGAATCGTTTTAGCCAAGTACGATGGGTCGTAACCGCTATAGATATTAAAAATCTCGTTGGTGCCTTGGCAGTTGTTGTAGATATAGCGCGAGGTAAAGCCTGCGTTCTTCACTTCCACGGTGGCATCGTCCTGATTGATTTCTTTTATAGTCCACTTTGCTTGGTTGTCCAAGGTGGTACTGCTGCGCAGTTTGCTATCACTGATAGGGCGCAGGAAGTTGCCGTCTTGGTCTATGAAAATAATATAATCGCCATCGCGCTTAACGGTGTATGCGTATGCCTGTTCAGCAGTGACGGTATGGCGGTTATCACCGTAGGTAGCAGCTACGCCTTTGATATTATTCTTGCTTATCTCCTCGCTATAGAAGCCCATGATATAGTCTTCGCCCTCCTTGCTGGTACCAAAGAACACCTGTGCACCATCGGTGAGCAGAGCAGGGTCTTTCAGAGCATTGTAGGTAACGGTGGTTTGGTCCATTTCGCCCAAGACGGTCACAGAGCAGGTGTCGGACAATCCTACAGCGGTGGCTTTTACCCAAATCTGGGTCTTACCTTTGGCTATGGCTGTGACAATGCCATCGCTGACGGTAGCCACATCGGGGTTGGTCGTACCCCATTCCAGAGTCTTGTCCACTGCGTCTGCGGGGGTGAGGGTAGGGGTGAGAGTGGCTTGTTCGCCTACGCGAAGGGTGAGCTCAGCTGGGTCAAGGGTTACTTCTTTGACTACTACATCGGGTATAGTACTCTCATCTAAGCGGTAAAGGGAGATGGTCTTCATGTTGCTACCTGCATGATAGAGTGCAAAGCGTGGCGAAGATGCGTTGTATGCAAAAAAGACTTCGTTATTGTTCTTGCCTGGGGTTTGGCTGATGAGTTTCGCATCGCCATTTTCGATGGAGATAGCGAAGTTTGTTTTGGTGCCTTGATTGACATCCAAATCGCTATTGCCAGACTTGTGTCCTATGGGTTTGGAGCCTATATATAGATTCCAGTAGTTGCCTGCTTTCTTGAGGGTGATAGTAGTAGGTTCAGTGAGGGTGACGTTGTCATCGCTGAAAGTAGCATCGACCACATCTATATATTTCTTGGAAGAAGAGAATGTGTCGCTAACTTTAGCACCAGTTTCGTATCCCAGCACTACTTGGTCGCCGTCTTGCAGGACAGCAGGGTCAGTGATCTTAACAAATGTCTCAGCTTGGAGTGCAATAGCACTCGCAAGAACTAAAAGAAAGATTATCTTTTTCATATTATCCTGTTTTTTTGGCCCCCGGTCGCCCGCTCCCGGCCGCCCATTATCTTGTTTTATTGGCCCCCAGCAGCCCGCTCCCGGCCGCCCTTATCCTGTTTTTTTCTGGGCTCCCAGTCGCCCGCTCCCGGCCGCCCATTATCTTGTTTTTCTGGGTCCCCAGTCGCCCGCTCCCGGCCGCCCATTATCTTGTTTTTCTGGGCTCCCGGTCGCCCGCTCCCGGCAGCCCTTATCCTGTTTTTCTGGCCCCCCAGTCGCCCTCTCCCGGTCGCCCATTATCAATCTCGCGCTCCGTCGCAGCGGGGGTAATCGCTGCAGCCCCAGAATGTCTGTCCTTGTTTGGTACCTTTTTTGATCATGCGTTGGAGCATTGGTTTGCCACATTTGGGGCAGAGCGGAGCGTTGTCAGATAGTGCTACTTGCTGGCGATGCTCTAAACGGGCTTGTGTGAGGCTCTCGGTGAAACCACCCTTCTGCGTAAATTCTTCAAACAACTTGTCTATAAATCCAGATAGCATCTTCTCCATTTTTTTGCACAGCACAAATAGGGCATTCGCGCACTCCAACATGTTGTTGCCTATTACCAATGGCTCGTACAATGCTACTTGCATTTTGATACGTTCCGCAGCATCATGTGACCAGTTGTTGTCCTCATAGTCGGTATGGATAAACGGTACCTGCTGCAGGGCTTGCATTTTGGGGTGATTCATATACCAGATTTCGCCGTTTTGCTCAATGATGAGTTGCATAAGGTCTTCCGAGAGTTCGATGGAGCTACCGCGCGCAACATCTAGGAGGCGCATCTCTGTTTCGGTAGAGGTGCTGTGTCGTGCGCGACCTTCGGCGATGTTGGCATAGACGGAGCGTGCTGCCATATACATCTGGTCGTATAGGCGACCTTTAGGGTCGTTCTTGACGGTTAGAAACTGCTCACAAAAACGCCTCGTGAAGATGGCTATACAGTGTGCCAACACCCAGGCATCGAGCTTGTAGTAACCGCTGCAAAAGAATCTTGATGACATAATCCGTTTATTTTTTTTTGGGCTCCCAGTCGCCCTCTCCCGGCAGCCCCTTATCCTGTTTTTTTGGCCCCCCGGTCGCCCGCTCCCGGCCGCCCTTATCCTGTTTTTTTGGGCCCCCAGTCGCCTGCTCCCGGCCGCCCCTTATCCTGTTTTCTGGGCCCCCGGTCGCCCGCTCCCGGTCGCCCTTATCCTGTTTTCTGGGCTCCCAGTCGCCCGCTCCCGGTCGCCCATTATCCTGTTTTTTCTGGGCCCCCAGTCGCCCTCTCCCGGTCGCCCATTATC
>JAZUCY010000033.1:0-25786 GCA_045639365.1 Paludibacteraceae bacterium | reverse complement strand
TCATAAAACTCCACTAAAAAAGCGAGTGCTTTATGCTGTTGCAAATAACGAAATGAGGCTTGACGTGTAATAGCAAACCTGCGTGCAAATGCTTGGACTGCACTTGTTATAAATTTGATTTCGTACTTGCTCATATCTATTCTTCTGACCTTTGCGGTGCAAAGGTAGTATTTTTTTTTGATATGTGCAAGAAATATGCCAATTTTGTGAAAAATACTTGACAAAAGAGACAAGCATATTTGATTGCACTTTCCTTTTGTATACCCTTAGTATACCTTTGGTATAGGAAAAGCGACCTACAAGTTTCGCGACCTGAAGGAGTGCGACGGAACGCACTCCGAGTATTGCGCCCGAACTATCCCCATAGTGAGGAAATAGCGCAATACATAGAACAGAAAACGAGGAGATCTGTGGGAGATATCTGTGGGCTTTCGGTGGCTTTATATAAACGTGTCTCAATAATGCTGCAAAAATCTTCGGCACGGAAGGGGTTTTGTGCCGAAAAATCGCTTGCGATTAATCGTTCGAGCCCATTGGGCGAGATAAGACGATTGTAAATTTTGCTATAAAAAGGTGCTTAAAGCAAGCGGAAGATATTGATTACCAATGCCTCCCGCTTGAGTGATTTTTTGTTGTTTTTTTCTTCGTGCCGAAGACTGTACCGAAAGTTACTGAATCTTTGCGGTTATTTTACAATTACTTTTTCTGTTCCAATGGTTTTGCTGCCTTGAGTGATTTTAATCAAATTCATACCATTTGATAAACGATGAGCAGGGATGGTTGTAGTGGTTTGCCCCGCAGGAATAGTTTGTTGATTAAGAACTTTTCCTTGCATATCTACCACTTGTAGGTTGGTTTGGTTGTTGCCTGCATTTTCCCCTGACAGTTGGATAGTAATCATTTGATTGCGATTAGCGATGCTAGGGAATGCACCCACTTTTATTGGAGCGCAGACTTGCTCTACAGATGCACCGACAGAAGAACGATTAATCTTATAAATCAGTAGCGTTGCATTATCATTCATCTCACCTTGACAAAGGATATAACGCTCGTCAGATATTTGAATAATTGTAGCATCCACCCCTACCTTCATTTCAAATCCGTTGGGGAATGTTATGGTTTGAAGAATAGTTCCGTCTTCAGACATGATGTTGAAACTTTTGTGAAGAGAGTATTGGTAATATGTTTTCTCTTCGGTGTAAGTGCCTGATTCGTAATGATCTATCATAGGTCCATTGTAACCGTAATCGTATTCTTCACTTAACTCATGAGGAAAATATAAGTATTCATACTTATCGTCGCTATTAAACAGAGTTTGCGTGAGGCATACTCCATCGCCTATTGTCCACATATAGTCATAAGTATGGTTGGCATCATAATTGATAAATCCTATAGAATAAGTTTGAGGATGACTGTATTCGCTGCGTTCTACCTCTACCCATTCTCCATATTCAAATGTTACTTCATCTTCGGCATATACGCTCTCATCAGAATATTCAGGGTAGTAACTATATAAATAACCGTTTTGCCAAAGAATACCGCTCTCTGGATATTGTTTTCCGTAAGTGTCTACCATAAAGTAGTTTCCTGCATCACTACCATCTGCTTGATAGGCATCCATGTCATATGTAAATAAAATACCACCATCAGGATGCGATGTAATTGATGTAATGATTAGATTTTCTTGCGTTTCCAAATACATTTTGACACTGTCTTCTGTCCATAATGTTGGCACATTATAAGTAGACGTGTATTCTCCTGTTATTTCATTATAAAAATAAAGTATTTTTAAGGATGTGTCATAATCATACAGAACTACATTCGAAGAAATTAATTCGCCTGGAGTGACTGTAACGGCCACTTCTCTTTCTTTTGTAATGTGTATCTCCTTTTCACAGGTTGGGGTGATGGTAATTGATTTTACAGGGGTGAAGTCATTACCATAAATGGCAATTTGGTCATCTGCAGTACGAATATACACGAGATTACTGCCATCATACGAAAGCTCTTTGGGTACAACACTAAAAGCATTTTCGGTCTTATCATTTACTTGTAATACCGTTGGTAGGTTAGTTACTTGTGCTGTCAGTGCTACACTGAACAAAAGGCACAGAAGTGTAGATGTTGTTTTCATTGTTATGACGATTTAAAGTTAATGAATTCCAATGAGTGGTTCGTATTTGCGAGCGAGTTCTGTCTCGAAAATCTCTTGCACAGGTATTACATCGTATGGTAAAACGACGATATGTAAACGAAGTTGTAGATTCATCGCTTTTGCCCAATCATTGAGTTGCAAGCCATGTGATGCTTGATTTAGATGATAGCCAAGATGTTGAATAACCCTGCCGATAATATGTTGCTGCACTTTACCTACATAAAGCGTATTTTCTCTTGCTACTGCTTTTTTTAGTACACGAGGTGTATATTTGGGCAATTGACTGACGGTTTGTTTGATTTGCTCTGCGTCATAGGGCGATGTAATCTCCCAGCGATACAAGCAAGGCAATTCATCTACTTCGGCTAATTGCTCAAACATCATTTTGAAAGGTGTTGCATAACGGACATCTTCTAAGTCACGGTATTTGTCTTCGAAATCTTTGCTGTCAATTTCAAAAGACATTTCTTTTACAATACCGATTTCTGCGAGGTGGTGAAAACGAGCACTGTATAAATCTGCGATTTCACGAACAAAATCTTTTTCCATAACTATAGTGATTTATGATTTGTTGATATATATACACGAAAAAGCGTGAACTTTCGTTCGCTTCAATTTGATTTGTTGAGGTCTTCGACTACCTTATCTATTCAAATTTACGCACGGAAAACTCACGCTGTTAACGCGAGCGTGCATAAACCGTACTTGAATAGATAATGATTGTTTGAAAGGGTCGAAGTTTCAACAAATCAAGTTTGGCTTATAACGCTATATTAAATATGTCGGGCAACGGTATTGTTGCGGATTAGGTATGAACTATGAGTGATGAGTGATAAGTAATTTTATTTGGTTAAACAAGTTCGTATATAGTTCTCAATATCTTGAGCAGATACATCGTATGTCGGGTCTAACAGATGAAAGTTAGCATCTTGCGCAAATAATTCGCCTCTCGTAAGCATAGACAAAAGGTTCTTGCTCTTGAGACGATGGCGTGAATATTGCAATGCCTGATTCATCAGTTCGTGAATATCTACACCCGTTTGCAAGATAGAATAAATGTCGTAATAATCTCTAAAATTACTTCTTCTGAGCATCACTTCCATCTTCATCGCACCAATAGCCATCACATCAGCCAGTTTGATATTGCCTTGATAGATAACTTCGTTTTGCACTGGAGAGTATTTATCGCATGCATAAAAAGAGAACTTTACTCCAGCTACGCGAAACTCCACATGGTCAAAGTCGTATATGTCTCTGCGCTCAATCTCTCCGATAGTGGACAACTCTTTTTCTATCACATCCCATGCGACCTCCATCTTTTCATCTTTGGAAGTGCGCCATTTTTGGAAGTCTAAATCCTCGCTTTGGCGGGTATGCAGTTGTAATGACAAGGCAGTTCCTCCGACCAACCAATATGGACGGATACACTCTAATTGTGCTACTGCATCAATGATTTTGCCTGTATGCGGAGCTAAGCCTATCATTTGAACTGACGATTAAAATAGCGTGTTGCCATGGATTTTACATATTGATCTGGACGCTTAGAGTGGAAATAATACCATGCAAAGAAGCGATTTAACGAGTAGTAATAATCCAACTGCGGAATTAGTTTGTTTAGCCAAACCTGCTTCACCTTTTCGTATGGGTATATCTGAAATAGCATATCTATCTCTGGCATATCAAGATACAACAACACCTTTTCTATCAATATATCATCAGAGATACTATCAATAGAATCGGAGCTATACGACCAAAAACATTGTTCTTGCTTCAACTTGCCCAATAACTGTTGTTTTGCTATTTCTGCCATAAAGATGATTATATCTTTCGTTTGGGTGATCCGAAATCAGTAATTCCGCCGCAAAGATACACTTTTTTTTTGAGATGTGCAAGAAAAATCGCTTTTTGGTGCGATTTTTCTAGTATAGAGTGTAGAGGCGGAGATTATTTTTTAGGAGATGAGTCAATCTTTTTAGGAAAGCGATATTAATAAAAAGCACATAAAACAACAATCGCACCTCGAATGAGCTGCGATTGATTATTTTATTTGAACGTCCTCTTACAAGGTCTTTGCCACCTCGATTTGCTCGAAGGTTTCGATGAGATCGCCTTCTACAATGTCGTTGTAGCTCTTGATGCTGAGACCGCACTCCATATTGAGACCTGCCTCCTTAATGTCATCCTTACCATGCTTGAGCGAAGACAACTCACCCGTATGGATAACAATACCGTCACGGATTACGCGGCACTTATTAGCACGTTTGGCTTTACCCTCACGCACGATACAACCTGCGATAGTACCCACCTTCGAGATACGGAAAGTTTGCAACACCTCGAGCGTAGCAGTAATCTCCTCCTTGATCTCTGGCGAGAGCATACCTGCCATAGCAGACTTGATCTCGTTGATAGTATCGTAGATGATGGAGTAGATACGGATATCCACCTCCTCGTTCTCTGCCATCTTACGCGCCGTGCTCGTAGGACGAACATTAAAGCCGACAATAATCGCATCAGAAGCCGCTGCCAACAAGACATCAGAGTCAGAAATAGCACCCACAGCACCGTGGATCACATTCACCTGGATATTCTCAGTAGAAAGCTTAATGAGCGAGTCTTTAAGTGCCTCCACAGAGCCGTCCACATCACCCTTAACAATGATATTAAGCTCCTTGAAGTCGCCAATAGCCAAACGACGACCAATCTCGTCAAGACCCACGTGCTTCTTGGTGCGGAGTGACATCTCGCGTTGCAATTGCTCACGTTTGTTAGCAATCTCGCGTGCCTCTTGCTCGGTAGCCATCACATTGAACTCGTCACCCGCTTGAGGTGCGCCGTTGAGACCAAGGATAAGACATGGCTCGCCAGGAAGGGCCTGTTGGATGCGTTGACCACGCTCGTTGAACATGGCTTTGATCTTACCATGATATACACCTGCAAGGACGATATCTCCGTGATGAAGTGTACCATCTTGTACGAGGATAGTTGCTACATAACCACGACCTTTATCGAGCGAGGACTCGATGATAGAACCTTTGGCACGGCGGTTAGGGTTAGCTTTGAGCTCGAGCATCTCGGCTTCGAGAAGCACTTTCTCCAGCAGTTCGAAGACGCCTTCACCCTTCTTGGCAGATATATGTTGACATTGGTAAGAGCCACCCCAATCCTCTACAAGAATATTCATACCAGAGAGCTGCTCCTTGATCTTCTCAGGGTTAGCAGTAGGCTTATCGCACTTGTTGATGGCGAAAATCATAGGTACGCCCGCTGCTTGTGCGTGGTTGATAGCCTCAATAGTCTGTGGCATCACCGCATCATCAGCTGCCACGATAATAATCGCGATATCAGTAACCTTCGCACCACGTGCACGCATCGCCGTAAACGCTTCGTGACCAGGAGTATCCAAGAAAGTGATATGCTGACCGTTTTTGAGCTTCACATTATACGCACCAATGTGCTGCGTAATACCACCCGCCTCACCAGCAATCACGTTCGCATTACGGATATGGTCAAGCAGCGAGGTCTTACCGTGGTCCACGTGACCCATGACAGTTACAATAGGACAGCGCTCAGTAATATCCTCCTCATTCACTACCTCATCTGCATTGATCTCCTCAACTACCTCCGCCGATACAAACTCAGTAGAGAAACCGAACTCCTCAGCCACCAGATTAATCGTCTCTGCATCAAGACGTTGGTTGATACTTACCATCACACCAAGCATCATACAAGTACCAATAACCTTAGTCACTGGCACATTCATCATAACAGCCAAGTCATTCGCAGTCACAAACTCGGTGAGCTTCAACACCTTGCTTTGTTCTTGCTCCGCTGCACGCTCTTGCGCCATCTTCTCGCGCTCTAACTCGCGACGCTCACGCTTATATTTACTAGCATTGGTCTTACCCTTATTGCCTTGCAAACGTTGGATAGTCTCCTTGATTTGGCGTTGTACTGCCTCATCATCTACCTCTACCTTGAAACCTTTGGCCTTATTGTTCTTCTTCTGAGGTTTTTGGTTACGCGCATCATTAATGTCCACCTTGTTTTGTTTAATGCGCTCACGTTTGCGTTTCTCGCCATCCTTAGGCACAGCAGCATCACCACCACCCTTGTTACCATTATTATTGGCAGCAGGTTTGTTGGCCTTGCGTTGTTGCTCACGTGCCTCACGCTCTTTGCGCTTCTCCTCTTTGGTCTTCTTGGTAGGGTGAGTAGCCGTATTAATACTACTCAAATCAATCTTACCCAACACCTTAGGGGCATTTTTAAGCACAGGTTTACCCAGCGAGAAAATCTCTTCCTTCTTCTCCTCTTCCTGCACTTCGGCAGCAGCCTCTCTCTCTGCCTCCTTAGCCGCCGCAGCAGCTGCCTTCTCCGCTGCCTGACGAGCAGCCTCAGCCGCTTTTCTCTCTGCCTCAGCCTTAGCCTGAGCAGCCTTCTCAGCAGCAGCCTTCTCAGCAGCTATACGTGCAGCCTCAGCTTTTGCAGCCTCCTCAGCCGCCTGACGAGCAGCCTCTTCCTCTTCCTTACGTTTCTTATCGGCATCGAGGTCAATCTTACCCACCATCTTTGGTTTGGGAATCTCGGTAGGGATATGCTCTGGCTTCTTTGGCTCGTCAATAGTTACCGATTTTGGTATCTCGCGCTCTTGACGCTCCTGTGCCTGACGCTCTGCCTCTAACTTCAACGCCATATCCTTGTTGAATTCTTTGGCAAGCAATAGGTACAAGTCATCTTCGATACGGGTGTTTGGATCCGTCGCGATTTCCTTACCCTGCTTTTTACAGAATTCCACGGCGGTGGACATGCCGATGTTTAATTCTTTACAAGCTTTGATAAGTTTTATAGCCATATCGTCGGAATTGGCTTGTCGCAATAAATTCGCCTTGCGAATTGGGGCGACCGCCATTCCTCCTCTTAACTCGGGCTCACGAAGCCCTCGTTAGTTTGCGGCTTTCGCCGCCGAGAGAATTTACCCAAAAGGGTACTTCGTCGATTATGAGCGAGGAGGGCCTCCATTCCGGGAGGGGTTTTAGTGTTATGTATCTTTATTAATCTTCAAATTCAGCAGCGAGAATAGAAATCACCTCGTCAATAGTCTCTTCCTCAAGGTCAACACGCTTGATAAGCTCTGTCTTATCTACGCTCAAGACTGCTTTTGCAGTGTCCAGACCAATCGCTTTGAAGGCATCCAATACCCATTGATCAATCTCATCGTTAAACTCGTCCAAATAGATATCTTCGTTATCAGCCTCATCCATCTCGCGATATACATCGATTTGGTAGCCTGTAAGCATGCTTGCCAACTTGATGTTGTAACCACCCTTACCGATAGCCAATGATACCTCATCTGGTTGCAGATATACATCGACCTTCTTCTCCTCCTCGTTCACAGTCATAGACGAAATCTTGGCTGGCGCCAACGCACGTTGTACATAAAGGTTGATATTAGAGGTGTAGTGAATAACGTCGATATTCTCATTGCGAAGTTCGCGCACGATACCATGAATACGCGCGCCCTTGATACCCACGCACGCGCCCACGGGGTCAATACGATCGTCAAATGACTCTACAGCCACTTTGGCACGCTCACCAGGAATACGAGCAATGTTCTTGATAGCAATCAAACCATCATGCACCTCTGGCACCTCTTGCTCAAATAAACGTTGTAAGAACAATGGTGATGTACGCGAAAGGATAATCTTAGGATTTTGGTTCTTATTATCCACCTGTACCACTACAGCACGAACGGTGTCGCCTTTACGATAGAAATCAGTTGGGATTTGGTTTTGCTTAGGCAAGTAGAGTTCGTTGCCATCCTCATCCAAGAGAAGCATCTCTTTCTTCCAAACTTGGTATAACTCACCACTCACTACTTGACCCAACATCTCACTATAGCGCAAGTAGAGGTTCTCCTTTTGCAAGTCAAGGATACGACTTGCCAATGTCTGACGGAGATTCAATATCATACGGCGACCAAATGATGCAAACTCTACCTTATCGGTTACTTCCTCGCCAATCTCAGCCTCATCATCAAGTTCCAACGCTTCAGTAATACCCACTTGTGTCTCAGGATTAGCTACATCGTCGTCCTCCATCACAAGACGGTTGCGGTAGATTTCGAGATCACCTTTATCAGGATTGATAATTACATCATAGTTCGCGTCTGTACCATACATCTTGGTAATCACATTGCGAAAAGAGTCCTCCAATACGTTGATAAACGTTTGACGGTCAATGTTTTTGAGTTCTTTAAACTCTGAAAAAATGTCAATCAAGTTGATTGATTGTTGTTGTTGCTTAGCCATTTTATTTTGTTATTTATATTTATTCAAGATTTGGGAGTCGAAACTCGGGTCTTAGATATGAGTTTTATTTTAAAACTTCAGATCATACTTGGTGTACTTGACTGCGTCGTATGCAAACGTAAGGGTCTGCATCTCTTTTTGTTTGCGTTTCTTACCCTCTACAGTCACCATCACTTCGGTATCAATAGCAAAAGTATCCTCATCTACGCTTACAAGTGTACCACGATATTTCTTTCCGTCAGTTGCCAACACTTCTACATCGTGGTTGAGATGCTTATTGTATTGCATTTTAGTCACAAAAGGCGCTGTCAAACTTACGCTACCTACCTCTAGGGAGTAATCATCACCTTCTCTTAGCTTCTGTTCTTCGCTTCTTGCTTCTAATTGCTCCACAAGGTAGTGGTTCAGCTCTGCGCAGAATTCCACATCGACTCCTTCTATTTTATCAATTTCTACAAGAATCTCGTTTAGCCCACTAATTTTCAGTGTAATCAGTTCATACCCAGTGTCTTGCAGTTTATCTTCTACCAGTGCTTGTAGTTGCTGTTTATCTACCATAATCATTGTTTTTTATAAAATTGAGGGAACCTTTTCGGGTCCCCTCATTCATTTCCGCTGCAAAATTACTATTTTTTTCTGACATACGCAAATATTTTTTACGAAAAAATGTTTTTTTTGAATAAAAAAGTGTATTTATGAATTTGCGATATCATAATTGTTCACTCATATTATCGGCAAAGGTAGCATTAATAGGCGTTGCTGTCTGCGCCAGATTCCCTATTCCTGTATTGGAAACACACCAGTAGGACGTAGGATTGTATATTGTGTCATCTCTTGATTGGATTGGAAGCCTACTCCTTTTATGATAGAAGCTGCACGCGTGATAACAATAGATGAGTCAGAATGGACAGTTTCTGACTTCTGATCCCAAAACAACAATGGTGTTTCAAACTGCTCACCCTCCAGATTAAGGGCCTTGACATTGCCACGCAATGTCCAACGTTGCGCAGGTTCATTGTAGTGCGCATAGTCCGCCTCCACAGTAGCTTCTGCCTCTAAATCCATGTTGAATTTTTCCAAATAGATTCCATCTGGAAACTCCCAATAAGGCGTATCTGCTTTATCAAAAATCAACCATTTCTTGGCTGTGATACGATAGCGCGTAATACCCGAATCAGAAATAAGCGTTGTCACTTCATCTCCCTCCAATACCGCCATCGCCTTGCGATCCTCTATCGCGCTAACACGGTGGCGAACCTCCTTTTTAGCGCATGCGATGACCAGAAAACAAATGAACAACAAGAGAACCAACCGTATGATTCTCTTGTTGTTATATAGTATATTTTGACAAGTATTCAAAATGTTCAAATCAAATTGCTTGATACCTTACTTACTCAGCTTTAGAACGGCAAGTAGTGGTCTTTCCTATCCATCCACCTACACGGAAAGGAGAACCCTCATTCAGGTCACGATGGAAGAATACGTCCTCCTTGCTTGGGAAGTACTGACGGTAGGTAGCAATGAGCTTGGTAGCGTCTGTAGCACAAGAAGCATCCACTGCTTTCGCCTTTTGGAACATGTCACATGCTACCCAGAATACAGAGCGTTGTAAGATAGGATCATCGTAGATCTTAGCACTTGCATAGCAGATTCCCATAAGCAAGTAGCAACGACCATCCTCAGCATTCAAATCCAGAGCTTGTTGTGCGTGTGCAACACCTTGTTGGTAATTCTTGAGAGACACATACACATTAGCCATACGGTAGAGATAGTCCGCCTTATCCTCGTCATTAGTTACCATAGAAAGGGCTTGTTTGTAGTACTCAATAGCACCTGCGTAATCCTCTTTCTTGATACACATTTGTGCGCAACCAGCAGCAGATTCACTAGTAGGTTGCAACTTGTGTGCATGCTCAGCTGCAGAAAAATACACATCGCTCTCGGTGCAACCTAGACGACGATAGAGTTTCATGATAGAACCAAGCTTCTCGATATCTGTAGCACTCTCAGCGACTACACTTGCGTACATTTGATCCATTTGCCCACAATCAGCAGCACCTGATGCAGCGTAAAGACGGTCAATATATGCTTTTTGGCTTTGAGCAGCTGCAGTATTCTTGCCACCTTGTGCAACGATAGCATCCAAAAGTGCAGCTACCTTTTGGTAATCTGCCAAGAATTGATCACCATATTGGTCTTGGTTAGACTTATAGATATTGTAGCTTACCTCTACCAACTTGCGAAGTACGGTGATTTGTGCGTTCTCACCCAATCCATCTACAGATTGTTTCAGGCACTCATATGCTTTGAGTCCTAGTTCGTCTTCTGGATAGTAGGTCAAATAATCCATACCCTTCAAGCCCAAAACGTAGGCGTCTGGGTACTTAGCATCGTCAAAGAATTTGATACGCTCGTCGTGCAACTTCATAATAGAGTCACGCAATGCAAGACGGTGTGCCTCATCGGTGGTTTGCTCGTAACGATAGTTCAAAATCTCAGCACCATCAGTATAGATAGCTTTGTTGAGATCAGGACGGCTCTGATATACTGGCAACCAGAATCCGTATGCCTCATCGTATTGCTTGTTCTTTACAGACTCATGAAAGAGCGACAAGTTTACCAAGCACTCTTCGTCACTCAATACTTCTACTACTGGCTCAGCGACAATTTCCTCTTGAGCCTGTTTACCTTTTTTGGCTTTCTTTTGGGCAAAGCCTACCATTGGAACTGCAACACAAAGTGCAATAATCAAAAGTTTTTTCATCATGATTTGTTTTATTTTATTGTTTTATATTTCTACTTAGAGTTTGCGTTTGAAGAACCAGTTCTCCGATATAGCGGTACTTATGACAAGTCGTACAGAGTTTTCGCTCAATGCCTCTCGTTGTAGAGCTCCACGATGCACATACTCCACGGTGGTGTTGATCATAGTGGCTACTGTACGCAAAGGCAAACCAAAGCCTAATGATACGCCAAACTCGGGTATATCTGATGTCATGGCATAGGATGTGCTGTAGTTAGCACCTAATCGCCAGCATACGCGATCTATATACCCTCTGCCCAATGGATTATGACGGTACTCAACACCCAACGCCCAACGCTGACGAGTGCGGAGCACATCTTCTTTGTCAAAGAACACGGTCTTCGTCCAGTCTTGACATTGATAATCTACTGCTAATGTCAATCGGTCAGCATAGTTATAACTGACACCTGCACCATACATCATAGGTAGTTCAAAGGCGTTCTCCATCGTGGATATAGTGTCATTGGTAGTTGTTTCTATCTGCTGATGATAACTCTTAGAGAAACGTTGTTTATTCTCAAACACGCCACCCAACACCACAGTATGCTTACCAAAAGAATGGAAGAATTGTGCACCATAGCGAAGTCGCAAACTGCGAATAGATAAGTAATCCGTTTGAGAAGCACCTTTCACATCCGTTTCCGCAAATGTTTGAGTACGAGACTTCGTCAGATCACCAAACATATAGTATGCATTCACACCCAGCGCCACCCAGTTACAGATATTAAAACTCAGACCACCATACACTTGCGTAAAACCACCTTCACCCGAGTATGTGTGGGTGTAGTGATAATCCGAGTTGATAGAGTCAGACAACGAAAAGTTGTATCCCACTGCCGAATAAGGTGTTACACCAGCGGAGAAAGCTATATGCTGACGCCACAAGGGAAACTGCATTGTTACATACTCCAGGTTGCCGTTGAGGCGATTGCGCTCACCATACGAGTCACCATAATTAGTGTACAAGAACGATCCCGCGATATCAAACATAAACGTCATACTATCGCACGCTGTGTACGATGCGGGTTGCGCAGGGTTGATGGCCTTATTACTGCGCATAGCTAACCCTACTCCACCCATCGCGCGATATGCTGTGGGCAGATTATCGTTCAACTCTCCATAACCAAGTCTCGACGATGGCGATGAGGTCGCATTCTGCGCCCATACTCCAATGGCCATCGTTGCTACTAATACTACTGCTATATATCTTTTTATATTCATAATTCTAACCTTTATCCTCTAACCCACTCAAAATACAATTCAATCCTATCAACACTAAATGGGGTTCACCTATAACATCCCTTTGCTTCATCGCGTTTAATATATAAGGTGCATGTCCGCCTGTGATATATGTCTTGAAGGTTATTTTTTGCTCCTTCAAACTCCGCATATATCCTTTCACCTCGAACACTAGCCCCCGTACTACGCCTGCAGCTATAGCCTCCTTGGTGTTCTTGCCAAAGAGCGGAGTTAGAGCATCAGGCTCTATCTCCACTTTAGGTAAACGCTTGGTCATCTGGTGGAGTGCTGTCAGTCGCATCTTGATGCCTGGAGCAATGTTACCTCCCAGATATCCATGCTCTGCCGATACAAAATCGTATGTCACAGCCGATCCCGCATCAACTATCAATAGATTTTGACCAGGGCACAAACGCGCTGCTCCCACAGCTGCCGCTATGCGGTCATGCCCAAGTGTCTCGGGCGTCTGATAGCAGTTCTTGATGGGCAACGTTGTCAAGTGGTCAAAGAGCACAAATCGCTTCGATAAGCGGTTGAGAGCATTAATCACAGCAGGCTCCATGTTAGCGACTGATGACACAATGCTGTTCGAAATAGGGTACAACGAGAATAATCGCTCCACGTCCACACTCGTGAACGAACGGTACAACAGGTTCTTTACTATCGTACCATCTTTAAATAGCGCCACCTTCGTCCTCGAATTTCCCTGATCAATACACAGATTCATGCCTCTAAACTTTAAACCGTAGTCTGTCTGCAAACTTACTCTAACTGTCGCCATGCGACCTATGCTTCATATAGGAATCGTTTAATACTTTTCTTAGGTGTTTTCTCAAACTCGTGCGTATATATTCTCAGCTCGTTAATCTGCTCGTATGCAGCCAACTCTGCGTTTACCAGTTTGCGGTTCTCTTCCATCACCACCTCAAGTTGCTCTTGAGTCAGTTTGTCCGCATCTACTGCCTCAAAATCTGGGCAAACCAAGGCTACCAATCGTGTATCTTTCTGCAACACCAGTGACTCTAATACATAAGGCATATTGTTAATCTTTGCCTCAATCTCCTCTGGGTAAATGTTCTGCCCACTTGGACCAAGAAGCATGGTCTTACAACGACCTTTTATATATATATAGCCATCTTTGTCTATCACACCCAAATCACCTGTACGCAACCAACCATCTTCTGTAAATGACTCAGCAGTAGCTTGTTCGTTCTTATAGTAACCCGCCATCACATTCTCACCACGCACCTGAATCTCACCCACTCCATCAGCATCTGGATGAGCGATACGAGCATCCATAAAACCCTTAAGTACTTGTCCGCAAGACTGTGAGCGGAACTCAGTCCATGGGGTAAAACTAATCAGTGGAGCAGTCTCAGTCATGCCATAACCGACGGTAACAGGAAACTTAATACGACGCAAAAAGGCCTCTACCTCAGCATTCAACGGCGCACCACCAATAATGATTTGCGAGAACTCGCCACCAAAAGCGTTCATCAGCGTCTCACGAATCTTACCAAGCACCACTTTATCCAACAATGGCATTTTCAGTACCCAACTCACAGGTTTCTTTGAAATCTGTGGCTGAATCATCTTCTTATAAATCTTCTCCAAAATCAATGGCACCGACAAAATCACGGTAGGTTTAACCTCGGCAAAGGCCTTCATTAGAATTTTTGGCGAAGGTGTACGACCTATCAAATAACTATGTCCACCGGCTGCTAAACAAGCCAAGAAGTCGAACGCACAACCATACGCATGCGCCAATGGCAAGAATGCCACGTGACGACAACCAGGATAAACCAACTTGGTTGTCAAACCAAATACGATATTTCCTGCCAACGCATTCATTGGGGTCATCACGCCCTTGCTAAACCCTGTAGTTCCAGAGGTATAATTGATGGATGCCAACTCAGCATTACTGCGATCGATGTACTGCACATCATCTGCGGTGAAACCGTTAGGATATTTCTCAGCAAACATCTCCTCAATGGTTATTTTGTCCACAGCTTGCTTCTTAGGCAGACCTGTCGTAATGAGATCCATTGTATTGAGCGATATAACGGCTTGTAAGTCTGGCACTTGTTCAACATCTATATTCTCCCAAATCTGGTCTGTAATAAACAGCAGTTTGCTTTCCGAGTGGTTGATGATATGGATAGCATCATTAGCTTTAAAGTCTTGCAGAATAGGCACAATCACAGCCCCGTAAGTCACAGAAGCCAAGTAGGTGATGACCCAGTTGCTATTGTTCTTGCCCATCACGGCGATGCGATCGCCATCTTTGATACCCACACGCTCAAAAAGCAGGTGCAGATAGGCTATGCACTCAGCCATCTTACCGTATGTCAAGGTCACACTTGTACCATAATCAGTGACTGCCTCGAGATCCCAGTTCTTGCGAAATGAGTTCTCATATATCTTAATCAAGTTTTCTTCTGGTTTATTTAACATAAGTTTCTAATTTCTTAATTCAAATTCTTAATTCTCCACTGGAAACGGCATCTCCAGCAGATTGTCTTCTGCTTGTGGCGCTGATTGTCTTACCATAATGATGGTGTCCACAACGAACTGGCTATTGCCACGCCATGGCAAAGTACCCAAATAGCGTTTCCAATGCAGTTTGATTTGACGGCTGGAGTTGCTGTCAATCTGCTGAGCCACTTTTTCATCCACTACCGAAAACTTAAACTCGTTCGATTGGATTGTTGCGCTGGTATTGTGCGAGTTATAACCCGTCTGAATCATCTTTCCTTCGTAAGTCTTAAACACAAAACCTTCTCGTTGGAAATAGTTTATGTCACCTTCGTTTGTGCCTTCGCTATACACGAAGAAGAACTTAAAATACACAAAAACAACCAATGTGAGCAACAATATACTCACAATACTTGCTATTATTTTACGACCTGTACTCATATTCCTGCCATTAACTATATCTTTACACTACACGCTATAAACTACAAAATGTGTGCAAAGGTACAAAAAAAAATCGGACTATGCAAATTATCCTGCATTTTATCCGATTTTTTAATAAATATTTAATTTATTATAGTTTTTTTCCGCCTACTAATCGGTCATACCGTGCGCCAAAAGGTCTGTGATATACCCAAACTGAGTACTCATTGTCAGTCTGCCAATGCGATCCCTCTAAAGGCAAACTACTCGCACCATTCTTATCCCAAACATAGTACATATAGTCATATCCTCCTTGTTTGAGGTAAGCGTACAAATAGTAGCATTTCTGCTCAGCATCATACGCCATCCTATTCTGCGCACTCATCTGATTATCAAACACATCCCCACCCACAAAAACGGGACCATCTGTCATATATTGATCCACTGGAAGTACCCAATGTACCCACATATATTCCGCCTCGGTATCCATATAATCGGTCTTCTCGCAATTGATAATCCATTGCCCATTGGCATCTCTTTCGGTCAGATACACAGTACCCTCTCTACCTGCGTTTTTGTGCATCGTACCACGAATCTCATCTACCTCTAACAAGGCATGGTATTCTCCCTGCTTATACACTATCCTATCTACGTGATAGCCAGCATAATAGGCAGAATATATATCGAAGTGTCGATACTCATTTCCGCCCTCAAATATGAGTGCTTTTTGGTTTATATAACGCAAACGATTAGGTTCGACAAAAGTCGGCTTATGGAGTATGACTTGGTTATCTTGTCTGCCGTTTTGCTGCACGACCACTTTGATTTCTCCTGCATCTCGCATGTTGTCCAGCGCTACTGTTCGAATGTCTATATCTAATTGTTGGTAGCGTCCATTGAGTTCGATGTCTGTGTTTGCTCTAATGTTAGCGTCTATACCTACCAAAGGTTCTACCACTCGGAAACACAACTCTGCTACTATATTCTCCTGATCACCATCTTCGTAAATCTGTAGCACATAGTTACCGCTAATTTTAATTTGCATATCTTCATTAGGAAAGACAAATGAGTAGTGTGTGTATGCTTGTTGAGTATTCATAGAGTGCTCATAATCAACGATGTCGGCGGTCGTAAAACCGTCCACATATTCATAGCTACTGATGTCACTTTCCGTCCAATCCCTATGGCAATGCAGTACGCGATAGCTGTATTGATGCACATCATGGCTCATTTCATCGAAAGATATTTCCAGAGTATTTTCTTCTTCGCTACCGTCTATAACACCGCTTTCAGGAAGTACCAGATATGGTCTGCTGACAGTTCCTGATGGCTCTAATACCTCTATCATATAGCGCATGCGCAACGTGTGTATATCGCCATCAAACACTTGTGTCCTGTGCTGTGCATAACCTCTCATGACTAAGGCTAGTAATAGTGTGAGTAATAATCCTCTCATCTGCTATTCTCGGTATTTTTTGTTTATCTACATCAATCGAACTTAAATTGTCTTTATTATCATCACCTCATCACCACTATCCAGTTCGTCGGATAACTATGTCCTTTGGGGTGAATAATATGTACTTGTCCATTGGCATCACGGTAGAAGGAGTGGTTCCAACCTGCGCCCATGTCCATGTATAGAGCATTTTCCACGCCTGCATCAAGTAGAGCTTGCAGGTAGTCTTGATACTTCATCTCCTCGTGATTGGCTATTACATAGTATCGATTGTCTTTTTGACATAACGAGCGAAAATGTTCTACTCGTTCCAAAGGTTGGATACAAGGAGTAAACACTTCTCCGTCTTTAATCACCCAATGTTGCGTAAACGCCATACCACCTTGTTTAACTGTTTGTTGTAGGATTTCTTCGTTGGGCAACTGATAGAACTTCTTGGGCAGCATATTGCCTTTTTCGTCTTTGCCCTCCCACACAAAAAGTGCATATCGTTGCTCAAATGGTACGCCATCTTTCTCTTCGGTATATCCTTCGTATAGAACGCCTTGCGAGATGTGTGGTCCTAATATGTTGCTGTGTTCAAAATAGTCCAGACATTTGCCTGTAAAGGCAGCTGCTGCGCAGAGAAGAACATCTGCTTGTGCGGTGTCAGGCATTTGTCCGCATGCTAAATCCAATGGGCAGTCGGTGATGTCGTAGTAAGTGAGTAGTTTGTTTTGTGTCACTTGCATGGGATATGTTGTTTTGTTCATATCTATATTGTTGTGTTGGTTGTTATGTTGGCAGGAGCGTCCTACTGCTGCCACAATGGCTGCAATTGCTATGCACGCTAAGGTGCGTATGAGTGTCTTTTTCATAAAATCTTATTTTTTGCGTGCAAAATTACACTTTTTTTCTGATTTTACCAAAAATATTTGCATATTTCACAAAAAAGCAGTAATTTTGCACCCGGTTTTGCCATTGTGGCTCAGTTGGTAGAGCAACGCATTCGTAATGCGTGGGTCGCCGGTTCGAGTCCGGCCAGTGGCTCTAAATGAAGAAGGATATCCTCGCGGTATCCTTCTTTCATTTTAGGTATTGTCATACGGACTTCAATTCCGAAATCACGATTTTGCTGCTTGCTGCTGATTATATGCTTCCAATGCCTTGCGGAGCACAAGAACAGCCTTGGCAAGATCTTCTTTATTCAGGATATATGCCATACGGACTTGATGACGACCATCTTCGGGATTCGTATAGAAACCACTACCTGGAGCCATAATCACCGTTTGACCCTCAAATTGGAAATCCGTCAGACACCATTGGCAGAACTTATCCGTATCATCAACAGGTAGATGTACCATCACATAGAACGCACCCATAGGCGTAGGAGCAAACACACCAGGGATCTGATTGAGTTGGTCAATCAAGAAATTGCGACGAGACAAATACTCATCATATACTTCCTCTAAATAATCATGCGGTGTTGCCAACGCTGACTCAGCTATCACTTGACCAATCAAAGGAGGAGACAAACGAGCTTGGCAGAACTTCATTACTGCTTGATGAACATCTTTATTCTTGGTAATCAACGCACCAATACGCACACCACAAAGCGAATAGCGCTTGCTGACGGAATCAATCAATATCACGCGATCCTCTATACCCTCCAAGTGGAAAGCAGATATATATGGACGCTTCGTATAAATAAACTCACGGTAAACCTCATCGGAGAAAAGGTACAAATCATACTTTTTCACCAAATCACGAATCTGCATCATCTCCTGTTTGGTGTAGAGATAACCCGTCGGATTATTCGGATTGCAAATCAGAATAGCACGTGTCTTGTCCGTAATCTGTTTCTCAAACTCCTCTACCGATGGCAGTTTAAAACCATTTTCGATATTCGTTTTTACTGGTTTAATAACTGCTCCGCAAGATACGGCAAAGGCCATATAATTGGCGTAACTTGGATCTGTGATGATAATCTCATCGCCAGGATTCAAACACGCCATATATGCAAACATAATCGCCTCCGAACCGCCAGAAGTGATGATGATCTCATCAGGCGAAATATCAATACCATACTCTGCATAATAGCCGACCATCTTAGCACGCAGAGACAACACTCCCTGTGATGGCGTATATGCAAGGATATCGCGCTGAAAAGCCGCAATAGCATCTTTGGCACAATCAGGTGTCTGAATGTCAGGCTGACCAATGTTGAGAGAATAGATGTGAATACCATTTCGGTGTGCCGCTTCAGCGTACTTCGCCAATTTACGGATAGGCGATTGCGGCATGCTCTGTGCACGTTTCGAGATTTTCATGGCAATAATATTTAAGGGTTTCTGGGTGCAAAATTACAAAAATTATTGCACATACGCAAGAAATTATGCAAAAATTTGTTTATTTGCTTTTTTTGTAGTAATTTTGCGGCGAAATAAGGCTGAGAAGAATGCAAATTGGGGAGTTGGCAGAGATTTTTGCCCTGCATCCAGAAGTTGATGTATTGGCAAAAGAATTGAGTAAAAAACGCGAAAAGCATTTTTTACTCACGAATTTATTTGCCTCTGCGCAAAGTATATTTCTCTATTCACTGTACAAGCGTTTGTTGCAAGAGCACCATACTCGTCCCATGCTGATAGTGTTGGACAATGCCGATGATGCGCAATATATGTACGCCGATTTGCGTACATTGATGAACGAACAGGGAGTGTATTTCTTCCCCACTTCCCATCGTAGGCGACAAGGCACAGACGAAGCCATGGCAGTACAGCGAACCGAAGTGCTGACTGCATTAGTTGGCACCTCTCACCCTCACCAAATAGTCGTTACCTACCCAGAAGCCTTAGCAGAGACAGTGCCTGCTCCTGCTTCACTTTCGCGACAAACCATACACCTGACCACCGAGCAAGAAATAGCACAGTCCGCACTCGTTAAACAATTATTAGAGTTAGCGTTCCAACGCGTGGACTTTGTGTACGAACCTGGACAATTTGCCGTGCGAGGCGGAATAGTAGATGTGTATAGTTTTGCCCACGACAATCCCTATCGTATTGATTTCTTTGGTGATGAGATAGACTCCATACGCGAGTTTGATATTGAAACACAACTATCCAAAGACCGTATTCAAAACATACAGATTGTAGCGCATCAATCCAGTGAAGCAGAAGCCACCCTACTCACCAGTTATCTGCCAGATAACACAATATGGGTAAGCAATGCTTTTGACATTGTGAAATACAAATGCACCGACACTCACCTAAAAACAATATGCGATACTGCCACAACTATTGAGTTGGCACAAAAAAGCAGTTTCTCCAACTACGATACGAACCATTTCGATACATTGCCACAACCGTCATTCAACAAGAACTTCGATATTTTGATTGACGACTTGCGCGCACGTATAAACGATAATTATAAGGTATATATCCTCGCGGAACAAGTGAAGCAAACGGATCGTCTTCGTGCCATCTTCGAGGATAAAGAGTCGGGTATCACGTTTATTCCTATCAATCAAACATTGCACAATGGATTCGTGGATAATACTGCGAAGATATGTTGCTATACCGATCATCAGATATTCGAACGCTACCACCGTGTCACCCTTCGTTCGGAGAACGCACGACGAGGTAAGGCGATCATCACGCTTAAAGAGATTAACCAACTGAAAATCGGTGATTATGTGGTACATACCGACCACGGAATAGGTCAGTTTGCAGGATTGGTGACCACCAATTTCTACGGTCGTCCACAAGAGACGATCAAACTCACATACCGCGATGGCGATACCATTTTCGTTAGCATACATAACCTACACCGCATATCCAAATACAAGGGGCGCGAAGGTAGCGAACCGACTATCTCACGTTTGGGTTCAGGTGCATGGGAGCGCATGAAAGAGCGCACTAAGGATAAGGTAAAAGATATTGCTCGCGACTTGATTCGCCTCTATGCTACGCGCAAACAGCAGAAAGGTTTTGCTTACTCTCCTGATGGTTATCTGCAACACGAGTTGGAAGCTTCCTTCTTCTATGAAGATACACCCGACCAAGCAAAAGCCACATTGGATATCAAACACGACATGGAGAGCCCAATGCCGATGGATAGACTTGTGTGTGGCGACGTGGGTTTTGGTAAGACCGAAGTAGCCATGCGCGCAGCGTTTAAGGCTGCTACTGATGGTAAGCAAGTAGCGGTATTGGTACCTACGACCGTACTCGCTATGCAGCACTACAATACTTTCCGTGAACGATTCCGCAATTTCCCGGTGCGTATTGAATATCTGAGCCGTAGTAAGACCGCCAAACAGGTCAAAGAGATTGTTGCTGATCTTAAAGAGGGTAAAATAGATATTTTAGTGGGTACGCATAAGTTAGTGGGCAAACAGGTTGTTTGGAAAGATCTTGGACTGCTTATTATAGATGAGGAGCAGAAGTTTGGCGTGGCAGTCAAAGATAAGCTCAAATCGCTCCGTACAAATGTAGATGTATTAACGCTGACCGCGACGCCTATCCCTCGTACTTTGCAGTTCTCGTTGCTTGGTGCACGTGACTTGAGTATTATCAATACGCCCCCACCCAACCGTTATCCTGTTCAGACAGAGACTATTACGCTTGATGACGAAGACATCATCAAAGAGGCTATACAAATAGAGATGCAGCGTAATGGACAAGTCTATGTAGTCTGCAATCGCATAGAGATGCTTCCGCGTATTGAGAATCGTATTCTTCGTCTCTGTCCTGAGGCACGTACCATTATTGCTCACGGACAAATGCCAGCAGGCGAGATGGAAGAAGCATTGGAAGGGTTTATTAACTACGACTACGATATTCTCATATCCACGACTATTATTGAGTCGGGCGTGGATATACCTAATGTGAATACCATTATTATCCATTCTGCACAGAATTATGGTTTGTCGGATTTGCACCAGCTGCGCGGTCGTGTAGGACGTTCCAACCGCAAGGCTTATTGCTATCTGGTAACACCTGAAAAAGAGTTGCTTACTTCCGATGCTCGTCGTCGATTGAATGCACTGACTACTTTTGCAGAGCTTGGATCGGGTTTTCAATTGGCTATGCAGGACTTGGATATTCGTGGTGCAGGCAATATGTTGGGTGCGGAACAAAGTGGTTTCATTGCCGATTTGGGTTACGACACTTACCAGCGTATCTTGAACGAGGCAGTAGAAGAGATCCGCGAGGAAATGAGCGAATCCAATAGCCCATCGCCAATAGCCAATAGCCAATTGCCCATCACCAATCGCCCAAAAAATTGGTGCTCCGATAGTCTTTTGGAGAGTGATTTGCCATTGTCTTTTCCTCCTACATATATTGAAAATATATCCGAGCGTATTAGTTTGTATCGCGAATTGGACAGTTTAGGTGATGAAGATGCTCTTCTCGCGTACCAGAAGCGGTTGATTGACCGTTTTGGCAAACTGCCTGAGGAGGCAGAGCAGTTGCTCAATGTGGTGCGACTCCGTTGGCTGTGTTGTCGTATGGGTATTGAGAAAGTGATTCTCAAGCAAGAGCGTATCTCACTGTATTTCATCACGCATAATCCTAAGTTCTTCCAGTCGGAAATTTTTGAGAAGATTTTGCGTTATGCCTGTTCGCGGGTGGATCGTTGCCGATTGGTAGAGGATAAGGACCGTCAAGGCAAGCCAACGGGAAAACGCTATGTCGTGATACAACAAGTCAAGACCATCAGCGGAGCTTTGCATTTACTCAATAAGATATTGGAGTAAAAACGGGAGTAAAATAGGAGAATAAAATAACAGAATAAAATAACAGAATAAAAAATGAAAGTTCGGGATGTCCCGAACTTTTCTTTTGCGGAAAGTGGGGGATTTCTACGTAATCCCTAAAGTCTGCCGACGGCATCCTTGCACAAAAAGCGAGAAATCTGCTTGCTCAAGTAAACTTGGACAGACAGATTTCTCGTTTTTTGTGCGGAAAGTGGGGGATTCGAACCCTCGATACGCTTGTGCGTATACCGCATTTCGAGTGCGGCTCTTTCGACCACTCAGACAACTTTCCTTGCAAATGCGCTGCAAAGGTAGTGCTTTTTTTTCACATACGCAAGCAGAGAAATGATTTTTTGTAAAAAAGATAGATTTTATGCGAATTATCCAACTTCTACATTAGGATTGATTTTGCGAATCAGACCTTTTAGCACATCGCCTGGACCGAACTCATAGAAGGTCGTTGCACCGTCCGCAATCATCTGTTGTACGCTCTGTGTCCAACGAACAGGTGCGGTCAATTGTTCGAGCAAGTATTGTTGGATCACGTGCTTATCAGTCTCTGCACGCGCACTCACATTTTGATATATAGGGAACTCTGGCGTATAGAACTTCGTCTCCATGATGGCTGCTTTCAGGCGTTCTGCAGCAGGTTGCATCAATGGCGAGTGGAAAGCGCCACCTACAGGCAGTTTCAATGCACGTTTCGCACCTGCCTCTTTCAAGGCTTTGCATGCCTGCTCTACCCCACTCAGCGAACCTGAAATGACTACTTGACCTGGGCAATTGAAGTTGGCTGCAACAACCACATCATCAATACTATTACATACTTCTGCCACTTTCTCATCAGCCATTCCCAATACAGCAGCCATCGTTCCTGCTTGTATCTCACACGCCTCTTGCATGGCTTGCGCACGTTGGCTCACAAGGCGCAATCCGTCGCCCATATCCAATGCTCCAGCAATCACCAACGCCGAGAACTCACCCAAGCTATGACCTGCCACCATGTCAGGACGGCGGCTATTCATCAAACGGCAAGCTACCACCGAATGTAGAAACACCGCAGGTTGTGTCACGCGCGTTTGGCGAAGATCCTCATCAGAGCCTTCGAACATCACGTCCGTCAGCGAGAAGCCCAATACCTCATTGGCATGCGACATCAACTCACGCGCTAAAGAATAATTATCATACAAGTCTTTGCCCATGCCCGAGAACTGAGCACCTTGACCAGGGAATACAAATGCTGTCATATTTTATATTATAATATAATGTGTTGTACTTTAAACCGATTTTGGTCTGCAAAGGTACAAAAAAAATACGATTTACCAAAACATTCGCCACATTTTCCGTGCAATTCAATAAATTAGACCGAATTATTTGCATATATCAAAAAATTATTGTACCTTTGCAGGCTGAAATAAAATTCACGGAAAAAAGATTATTAACACTATAAAAGATTTTTTAAGAAAATGGACAACAAGAAACGAGTTTACACCTTCGGTAACGGTAAGGCCGAGGGTAACGCATCAATGCGAGAGACATTGGGCGGTAAAGGCGCAAACTTGTCTGAGATGAACCTTGTAGGCGTTCCAGTGCCTCCAGGTTTCACTATCATCACAGATGTTTGCAACGAGTACTACGAAGTAGGTCAAGAGAAGATTGTAGAAATTCTTGACAAAGAAGTGAAAGCAGCTGTAGCTCACATCGAGAGCTTGATGAATAATACCTTTGGCGATCCTAAGAACCCACTCCTTGTGAGTGTTCGTTCTGGTGCTCGCGCATCTATGCCAGGTATGATGGATACTATCCTCAACCTCGGTTTGAACGATGAGGTGGCTGCTGGTCTCGTAGAGAAGACTGGTAACCCACACTTCGTATATGATAGCTACCGTCGTTTCGTACAAATGTACGGTGACGTAGTTCTCGGTATGAAGCCAGTAAACAAAGAGGATATGGATCCATTCGAGGCTATTATCGAAGAAGTTAAGGAGATTCGTGGCGTGAAGTTGGATAAGGACTTGACCGTTGATGAGCTCAAGCTTCTCGTAGCTCGCTTCAAGACAGCTATCAAGGATCAAACTGGTCACGACTTCCCAACTAACCCAGTAGAGCAACTCTGGGGCGCTATCTGCGCGGTATTCCGCTCTTGGATGAACGAGCGTGCTATCCTCTACCGTAAGATGGAAGGAATTCCAGATGAGTGGGGAACCGCTGTAACCGTTCAATCCATGGTATTCGGTAACATGGGTGAGACATCTGCTACTGGTGTATGCTTCAGCCGTGATGCTGCGACAGGTGAGAACCTCTTCAATGGTGAGTACCTCGTAAACGCACAAGGTGAGGACGTAGTGGCAGGTATCCGTACTCCACAACAAATTACCCTTGAGGGTAGCCGCCGTTGGGCTGCGCTCCAAGGTATCAGCGAGGAAGAGCGTGCAAGTAAGTATCCTTCTATGGAGGAGGCTATGCCAGAGATCTACGCTGAGCTCGATGCTATCCAAACTAAACTTGAGAACCACTACCGCGATATGCAAGATATGGAGTTCACCGTACAAGAAGGTAAACTCTGGTTCCTCCAAACACGTAACGGTAAGCGTACTGGTACAGCGATGGTTAAGATCGCTATGGACCTCGTAAAAGAAGGTCTTATTGATGAGAAGACCGCTATCAAGCGTTGTGAGCCACAAAAGCTTGACGAGCTTCTCCACCCTGTATTTGACTCTAAGGCATTGAAGGCTGCTAAGGTGATTACTCAAGGTCTTCCTGCTAGTCCAGGTGCTGCTTGCGGTCAAATCGTATTCCACGCTGACGATGCTCAAGAGTGGGCTAAGGACGGTCACAAAGTAGTGATGGTTCGTATTGAGACCAGTCCAGAGGATTTGGCAGGTATGTCTGCTGCAGAGGGTATCTTGACTGCTCGTGGTGGTATGACCTCTCACGCTGCTGTGGTAGCTCGTGGTATGGGTAAGTGCTGCGTATCAGGTGCAGGCGCTATCGTAGTTGACTACAAAGCTAAGACTTTGACTGTTGAAGGCGTTACCTACAAAGAGGGTGACTACATCTCATTGAACGGTTCTACTGGTCAAGTTTATGCTGGTCAGATTCCAACCAAAGCTGCTGAATTGAGTGGCGACTTCAAAGAGCTCATGGATCTCTGCGACAAATATACACATCTCCAAGTTCGTACCAATGCCGA